>JAGVUW010000293.1 GCA_019136035.1 Verrucomicrobiota bacterium
AGGCCCTCGCGGATGACGCTGAAGCCATGCAGGCGCTTGCTCGGCGCCGCCTGGCGGTTGTAGCGGTCCAGGACATTCCAGCGCAGCCACTGCTCGATATTGACGATGCCCTGGGCGCCGAGCCAGGCCAGGTCCGGCACCGCGACCGCGTGCAGGACATCGCGGTCCTGCAGGACGGCGACCTCCTGGAGGCCCGGCCAGGTCATCAGCTTGGCCTCGATCTCCTCGGGGTTGATCTTCTTGCCGTTGGGCAGGACGAGGATCTCCTTGAGCCGGCCGGTGATGAAGAGGTAGCCTTCCGCATCGAGGTGGCCGAGGTCGCCGGTGTGCAGCCAGCCGTCGCGGATCACCGCGGCGGTGTCCTCGGGGCGCTGGTAGTAGCCCTTCATGACGTTGGCGCCGCGCACGCAGATCTCGCCGTCGATCGACTGCACCTCATTGACCGCAATCGTCTGCCCGGCCGCACCGGCGCGGTACGCCCCCGGGCGCGTGAAGGAGACGATCGGCGCGGTCTCGGTCATGCCGTAGCCGGCCAGGACCTCGAAGCCGAGAACACGCAGGTCCGCCACCACGCTCTCATCGATGGCGGCGCCGCCGCAGCACATGTAGCGCAGGTGCCCGCCGAAGGCCGCCTGGACCTTCTTGAAGACGGCGCGGCTGAAGCCCAGCGAGTTGACCGCGCGCGCCACCCGGAACAGCACCCGCGCCACGGCGTTGGCCCGTATCTTGCGCAGGAGGCCATCGCGCAGGAGCGCGAACAGCCGCGGCACCCCGACCATCAGGGTCACGCGGTGCTGCTGCAGTGCCGCCAGGATGTCCTCGCTGCGCATCGAGGGACAGAAGACACAGGTGGCGCCCATGGTGAGCGGCATCAGGACGGTGCCCTGCAAAGGCAGGATGTGATGCAGGGGCAGGAGCGCCAGGACGCGGTCGTCCGGGCGGTAGATCGGCACCATCACCGAGATGCTGTCGTAGATGCTGTGCAGGTTGCCGAAGCTGAGCACGACGCCCTTCGGGCTGCCGGTGGTACCGGAGGTGTACAGGATCGCCGCCGTCTGCTCCGGGTCGACCTCGACCAAGGTCCCGGCGCCCGCCGCGGCCGTGGCGTCGTAGTCCTCCATCAGCAGGAGCCGCGACGGCACCCCGGAGGCCGCAATCGCCTCGCGCAGCACCGCCTCGCGCTGACGCGACCCCACCACCACCGCCGGACGGCAGTCGCCCAGGATGTAGGCGACCTCCTCGGCCGTGCTCTGCGCGTCGACGGGGACCGCCACCCCGCCGGCCTGCCAGGTGCCGTAGAGGGCGTAGACCCACTCGAAGCGGTTCTCGGCACTGATCGCCACCCGGCTGCCGGCTTCAAGACCCAGCCCGCCGGCAAAACGCCGGACGTGCTCGCAGAGGGCCGCGTGGCTGATCGTCAGGTCGCCGCAGATGAGGGCTGGCGCATCGTCGCAACGGCTCAGGAAGCGCAAGGTCGTGCACCTTTTCTCGATGATGCCGGGTTGCTGTCCTGCAGACGGCCGAGCGACGCCATGGCAACACCCGCCGCGATCCGTCGTCGGACCGGCCGGAGCCGAGGCGACACACGACCTCGTACCGCTTAACGTTCCGGTGGAGGCGCTGTACTCAGTCGCCTTCCGCCGCTGGTCGGGACTTGGTCTCACCCAAGTCGCTATCGCTATCGGGATCGGGATCGGGATCGACTGGCTGGCGCGCCATCACAGTGCTATGCCTTCCGCGACTGCTCTTGCCGATACCGATGGCGATCCCGATTTCGATTTGGATTCCTTAACAATGTACACGCTTCATCGCACGGCGCCGGCGGCGCACCGTGGCTGCGCCAGAGTCCGGTTCCGGCACCCCTTCAGCCAGATCCCTGGCGTCCCGGGGGCGCCGGGTATGGCAAAGGGAAACACCGCTCGCCACCGGTGTGGAGCGCGAGTGTCCACAGACGCGAAGGCGTCCACGAGCCGGGCGGCATCGACAGCACAACGACGCGAAGTTCCATACGAGGGCGACCAGGCGAGCACTGACGCGATCCTCGATCAGCCCTGCCCCCGGCCCGCCGGCGGTTGCTTTCCGCGGCGCGGAGAACAGATTAACGGCTTCTATGGGGGCGGGCGCTGCCGGTGCGGCGTCGGCCCTGGCGGGATCTGTCTTCGCGAGAAGGACCCACGACCGTGGCACAGCAGCCCGATCTACGGCATGTCGACGTGCGCTACGTCGCCGCCCTGGCACGCCTGGCGCTGACCGACGCCGAGGCGGCGCAGTTCCAGGGCGAGCTGGACGCCATCCTCGGCTATGTCGCGCAGCTCAGCGAGCTGGACCTCGATGGCGTCGAGCCGATGACCCAGGCCATGCCGCGCTGCGATGTCATGCGCGACGACGTCGTCGAGCCGTCGCTCGACCGCGCCGCCGTGCTCGCCAACGCCCCGGCGGTGGTGAACGAGAGCTACCTGCGCGTGCCGGCGGTGCTCGAGGAGGCCTCGGGGCGATGACCGCGCTGCATGACCTGACCCTGCACGAGGCCGCGGCGCTCCTGAGCCGCGGCGAGGTGACGGCGCGGGCGCTGTGCACGGCCCTCCTGGAGCGCCGACAGCGCCTCGACGGCGCCGTGCGCGCCTTCGTCCATGGCGACGCGGATGCGGTCCTGTCGGCGGCCGCGGCCGCCGACGCCCGGCGTCGTGCCGGCGCTGCCCTGGGCCGCCTCGACGGCCTGCCGATCGCGATCAAGGACAACCTCAGCGTCGCCGGCCAGCCCTGCGGCTGCGCCTCGCGGATGCTGGCCGGCTATACCGCGGTATACGACGCCACCGTCGTCGAGCGCCTGCGCGCCGCCGGCATGATCCCGGACGGCCGTACCAACATGGACGAATTCGCCATGGGGTCGTCGACTGAGAACAGCGCCGTGCAGCGCACCGCCAACCCGTGGAACGCGGCGCATGTCCCCGGCGGCTCCAGCGGCGGCTCGGCGGCGGCGGTCTCGGCCCGCCTGGCCCTGGCGGCGCTCGGCTCCGACACCGGCGGCTCGATCCGCCAGCCGGCCGGCTTCTGCGGCGTGGTCGGCCTCAAGCCCACCTACGGCCGCGTCTCGCGCTATGGCCTCGTCGCCTATGCCTCGTCGCTCGATCAGGTCGGCCCGATCACGCGCGACGTCCGCGACGCGGCGCTCCTCATGGATATCCTGGCCGGACCAGACCGCCGCGACGCGACGACCCTGGCCGATCCGGCCGGCGGCTTCGAGGCCGCCCTCGACGGCGCCTCGGCGCGCGGCCTGCGCGTCGGCATGCCCCGGGAGTACTTCGATGTCGAGGGCCTCTCGAGCGAGGTCCGCCAGGCCGTCGAGGGCGCTGCCGAGCGCCTGCGCGACCAGGGCGCCACGGTGGTCGGGGTGTCCCTGCCGCGCACTGGCTACGCCATCGCCTCGTACTACATCATCGCCACCGCCGAGGCCAGCGCCAACCTGGCACGCTTCGACAGCATCCGCTACGGCCACCGCGACCGCCAGGCCGAGAGCGAGGGCCTCCTGGAGATGTACTGCCAGAGCCGCGCCGCGGGCTTCGGACCCGAGGTCAAACGCCGCATCATCCTCGGCACCTACGTCCTGAGCAGCGGCTACTACGACGCCTACTACCGCCGCGCCCAGCAGGTCCGCGCCCTCATCCGCGACGACTTCACGCGGGCCTTCCAGGATTGCGATGTGATCCTCTCGCCGGTGGCGCCGACGACGGCCTTCCGGGCCGGCGCCATGACCTCGCCCCTGGAGATGTACCTCTCGGACATCTACACCATCTCGGCGAATCTGGCGGGCATACCTGGCCTGAGCCTGCCCTGCGGGCAGTCGTCCGCCGGCCTGCCGATCGGGGTGCAGGTCCTCGGGCCGGCCCTCGGCGAGGCCGCGGTCCTGCGCGCCGGCGCGGCCCTCGAGGAGTCCCTCGGCGGCACGCGCTTCCCCGCGGATCTTCCGCCACGGGCCGTTCCCTGCCAGTGACGGACGATCCGATGTACGGGAGATACCCCCGCATGCAGACTCTCCCGGACGCCCGAGGCCCGAGGCCTTGGGACCGCCGAGCGTCGGCTCGGCTCCCCCCGGGCGCCGTTCCCCGGCGCCCGGCGTCACGCTCGGCTCGCGCGACCTGCCTGCGCGCCGGACCATGCTCAAGGATGCGCATGCCACCTCCCCCCGGCGGCGGCAAGGCCCGTCCGTGGCTGTCCGTGTGGGTCCGTGCGCGTCCGTGTCCCGATCCCAAGGGCCGCGTCCCCGCGGCCCTTTCAGGGCGCCGGAACGGCCGCTCCGGCGCGGGCGCGGAAGGGCTCCTGCAGCACCCGCGGCAGGCGTGCGATGGGCTCCATGGCCTCCTGGCCGCGGCCATCGCGGCACAAGGCCAGGACCAGGGCGAGGTCGCCCGCGGGCCGTCCGGCGAAGCGCTGCAGGCGCTCGAGGGTCTCCTCGCGGCTCAGGTCGGCAATCGGCACGCGGAAGAGCCCCATGGGGGTGTCGTCGGTCGTGGCCATGCGGATGCCGACGAGGGCGCCCTCCTCGATGCGGTTCAGTTTGAGGCGTACGCTGCCCTGGCGTGTGCGCAGGGTCAGGCTGCGGCCGAGGTCGTCCTGGAGTGACTGCAGCACGAGGGCCTCTTCGCGGCGGCCATCGCCGGCCAATGCCGCGGCGCGGAAGAGCTCCGACGAGAGGCTCGCCAGGGCCGGGTCGCGGGCGGCGCGTTTGAGGATCTCGGCGGCGGTATCCGGGTGGCCGTCGACGAGATCGGCGACGGCCTGGCGGGCGATCTCGCCGAGGCGCCGTGCGGCCGTGTCATCGAGTGCGGCCGGCCCCGCGCCCGCGGGGTTCTCCGTGGCGGGACTCACGGCGGCCGGGGCCGTCGTCGCCGCGGCCGTTGGCGCCGCGGCGGGTGCGGCCGGGGTCACGGGGGTCTCCACC
>JAGVUW010000401.1 GCA_019136035.1 Verrucomicrobiota bacterium
CGCCGCGAGGGCCCGGTCAGCGCGGCCGAGCTGGCGTCGTGCCGCGAGCGCGCGGCGAAGGCCCTCGAGTTCAAGAACGGCCGCAACCTCATCTCGATGGCCGCGGCCATGGCAAGGCGGTACTACGAGACCGGCCAGGATGGCTGGGCGGAGGCCTTCCAGATCACGATGCGGGCGCACCGCGATCTGGGCGAGCCCGGCATGGGCACCCACATGAATGTCTACGACGCCGTGTCGCGCTGGGATGCCATCGAGGAAAGCCCGGCGTTCAGCGACGCCGACCGTCTCTTCGTGACCAACCACTTCCTCTACATCCTGCGCTCGGAGGAGGGCTGCCTGCATGGCTTCTTCCGGCAGGGCACGCGCACGGCCGGGGTGCGCCACAACCACCAGACCCTCCCCGGCCTGGCGTGCCTCTTCGGCGGGCGCTACTTCGAACGCGGTTACGGCCTTGCCGAGGCGGCCGAGTGGCAGCAGGCGGCGCGGGCGCTGTTCGAGAGCCAGGCCGCCTCGCATAAGCCCCAGTGCGACTGCAACTGCTACGAGTGGACCACCCTCGACCAGACCGGCACCTGGGCCCTGGCCTCGGGCGACGAGCGCTTCTTCAGCACCGGCGTCATGCGCGCCGCCGCCGAGCGGGCGCTCCTGCAGTTGGACAACCGCGGCTACTCGGCGGCCAATGGCGACTTCTGGACCCTGGATTACTTCCCGCAGGCGCTCTTCGAGCAGGCGGCCGCCTACTACCGCGACGGGCGCTACGAGTGGGCCATGCGCCGACGCTATGCCGGGCAGTCCGGCGAGGCGCGCCGCGGTGTGGCGCACCTGGTCCGCGGTCTCGAGCCGGTGCCGCCGACGGACATGGTCGGCATCCGCGTCGCGCCGATGAGCCGGCAGTTCTACGAGGCGCCGCAGACGACCATGCCGGGCGAGCCGGTGCGGACGGTGCCGCTGGAGCGCAGCTTCGACAAGATCGCCTTCCGGGGCGGCCTGGACAGCGAGGACCAGTACCTCCTCCTCGATGGCATCGGCTGCGGCAGCCATGGCCACGTTGACGCCAATGGCATCGCCCAGTTCAGCGACCACGGTCGCATCTGGCTGATGGATGTCTCGTACACCGAGGCGCCGAGTCTGCGCGACCACAACGCCGTCACCGTGTTGCGCGACGGCCTCACCTCGTCGCCGCCGCCCCTGGCCGACCTCGATCCGTCGACCGGCCTGGCCGACCTGCCGAGTGTGGGCTTCACCAAGACCTCGCTCCTGGACTACAGCGGCACGGACTGGCACCGCCAGATCGCCTGGGTCAAGGGCCGCTACGTCGTGGTCCTCGACGAGCTGGTCGCGCGCGAGGCCGGCGAGTACGCCCTGCGCTCGCACTGGCGCACGCCGGGGGCAGGCCGTCTGGACGGCCTGAGCTTCGCGGTGACGCAGCAGGCCAAGGCGGTGTCGGCCGGCGAGGCGGTCCAGGCGATCACGCGTCCGGACGCCGCGGGCGACGGGCGCTGCATCAAGTGGCAGCGCCGCGATGCGGTGCTGAGCCGGCGGGTGGCCCTGAGCCGCGGGGCGTGGTCGGTCGTTGTCGTCGGCTGCGGTCACGACAGCAATGACGACTCGTTCCACCTGCACCTCGATGGCCGGCAGGTCGGCGACGTCTTCCTCTCCCGCGAGAAGGTCAGCCCGTCCTCGCCGGTAGCCATCGACATCCCCACCGACGGCGAGCACGAGATCGGCCTGAGCCTGCGGGAGAGCCCGGGCACGATCTGCGACCGCGTCCTCCTCACCGGGCCGGAGGGCCAGGAGGTCGTCATCGACGCCTTCGACCTCGAAGCCACTCTGCCCGCGGCGCCACGCATCGACACCTTCGCCCTGCACTGCCTCGGGGCCGACAAGGGCAGCCTGGTCCTCGACACCGACCAGGTCGGCAAGTGGTTCAAGCCCTACGCCTGGAGCGACCCGGTGGTGAGCATCGTGCAGTTCACGGCCTCGCGGGCGCTCGCGGCGGGCGGTCGCCACTGCCTGGCTGCGGTCTTTGCGGCCGGCCACACCGCGGCACCCTCGGCGGTCGCGATGCGCCCGCTGGCCGATGGCGTGGTGCTGGTGCGCGATGGCGACGCCGTCGCCTGCCTGGGTATCGGCCCGGCGCAGTTCCGTCTGGGCGCGAGCGAGGTGAACGTGCAGGCCGGCCAGTTCATGCTCGCCGCCGACCGCGTGGCGGTGCGTGCCGGCACGGCCCTGGACTGGCGCGGGGCGCTGGTGGCGTCGGCTGAGGCGTCGTCGGTCGAGGTCGTCCTCGAGGATGACCCGGCGGCGCGCCGTGACGACCTGTCCCAGGCCTGGTCCGCGGCCGAGGCCCCGGCGGCCGCGCCCTCGGCACCGGCGCCGTCCGGGCGGCCGCTGGAGGTCCTCTGGAGCGCCGCGGCGGGCACGCCGGTGCTCAGCCTGGCGCAGGACCTCCGAGCGGATCCGGCCGGCGGGGCCGACGCGGAGGCCGTGGTGGCCCTGGGCGGCGCCGATGGCAGCGTCCGCTGTCTGGATGGCGCCGGGCGGCCGCGGTGGTCCTTCACGGCCGGCGGGCCGGTCAACTCGGTGGCCTTTGCCGACCTCGATGGCGACGGCCGCCTGGCGGTCATCGCCGGCAGCGACGACCGCCGGTGCTACGCCCTGCATCCCGACGGCCGTGAGCGCTGGCACTTCGAGGGCGAGGCCGGCGACGACCCGTACTGGTCGCGCTACTGGAAGGCCGGCGAAGTCGAGAAGGTCCTGGCGGCCGATCTCGACGGCGACGGCCGCATGGAGGTGCTCTTTGCTGCTGCCAACATGAACGTCCACGCCTGCAGTCCGGACGGCCAGCGTCTCTGGCGCTATCGCCAGTATGGCATCTGCAGTTCGCTGGTGGCGGCGGATCTGGAGGGCACGGGGCGTCGGGCGGTCCTGGCCGGTCCGGCGACGATCACCTGCGTGAGCACCTGCGCCCTGATTGACGCCGCGGGGAAGGTCCTGAACACCTTCGGCAACGACGGCTGGTCATCGGCCCTGACGGCGCTGGCGGTGGTCGATCTGGACGGCAGCGGCCGGCCGGTGGCGATCTGCGGCACCAACAAGAACAACCTCTACGCCCTGACCGCCAGCGCGGGCAAACTGGCGCAGCGTTGGAAGGCGTCGATCGGCGACGTCGTCACCTGCCTGGCCGCGGCGCGCCTGGACGGCACACCGAAGGAGCAGGTCGTGGCCGGCTCGGCCTGCGACCATGTCTACGCCCTCGACGGCGCCGGCGGCATCCTCTGGCGGGCCAACCTCCGCGAGGCGGTGCAGGCCGTCTGGGCCGGCGATCTGGATGGCGACGGCCGTGACGAGGTCGTCGCGGTGACCGATCGCGCCGTCACCATCCTCGATGCCGGCGGGCGGGTGCTCGCCGGCCATACGACCGCGAGCCCCATCCGGGCCTTCGCCGGCGGGCGGCGTCTGCTCGTCGGCTGCGAGGATGGCCAGGTGCTGGCGCTGGCGTTGCCCTGATCCCCGGGGGTGTCCCTGGCGCCGGTGGCGCCGGTCGACCCCCGGCTACGATCTGGCACCCCTTCCAGGGTGCGGGAGCGGTGGCACGGGATCCCGGGGGTATCCCTGGCGCCGGTGGCGCCGGTCGACCCCCGGCTACGATCTGGCACCCGTTCCAGGGTGCGGGAGCGGGCCATCCCGGAGGGATGACAGAACGTAGCCGGGGGTCGGGCGCAGTCCGACCCCCGGAATCGCGGATACAGATCCCATGCACCCTGGGGGGGTGCCAGAGCCTCAGGGCCGCCAGAGGGGTATCTCGACGGCGTCGCCGGGGCCGTACTCCCAGACCGAGGCCACGCGGCCCTCGAAGTCGCGTTTGAGGGCCTCGACGTCGTCGGCCTGGCGGAGCGCCAGGGTGCCGCCGGGGGTGGCGCCGCGCAGGGGCCTCGCCGCGGCGCCCTCGCCGAGCCAGGCGCCGTTGAAGATGCAGTTGCCGGTGAAGCGGCCCTCCTTGTCGAGGGCGCGGCCGGCGAGACCGGCGCCAGGGCGCCGAGGACGACGCGGTCGGCGGCGAGGCCGGTGACGCGTTCGCGGGCGAGGAGTGCCGAGTGGTCGAGGGTGAGCCAGAGGCGGTCCGCGTCGCGGCGACTGGCCGTGATGCGGTAGAGCCCGGAGCGAGTGTCGTTGTAGACGCGCAGGGTTCGCCCCGGCGCGAAGGCGGCCTGGTTCTCGGGCGTCGCCGGCACCGCCAGCGCCTGCGACGGGTAGTCGACCGCCGCGATGCGGGCCTGGGCGTAGCCGGGCTCGGCGTCGACCGCGCCCAGGCGGACGTCGCGGACCCAGTCGTCGCCACGGCGCGAGCGCACGCGCACGCCTAGGGGGCGGTGCGCCGTCGGCCGGCTTGGCCCCGGCGGGACGACCACGGTGACCTCCTCAAGGCCGCCGGCGACCCGGACCTCGAGTACCAACGGCGACTCGGAGACGACGCGCACGCCCTCGATCACCGGCGTCTTCTGGTAGGCCTCCAGGAGGGTCAGGAAGCGCGACGGCGTGCCGGATGGGACGGTCCGGCGGACCATGACCACGTCGAGTTTCGGCTCAAGGGCGACGGGCGTCCAGCCCCGTCCCATGGCCACCTCTGCCGGTCCGCCGAGGGGCACGAGGGTGAGGCGTACCGCATCGCCCTCGGGCAGGCCGCTGGGCCAGGTCCAGGCGGCGGGGGCGTCGAGGGTGGCGCGGCGGATGCCGGTGAGGTAGGCGGGTGCGTCGCCGCGTTCGCGGCCCCAGCGGTCGGTCCAGGTGCCGAACTGCTCGACGGTGGGTCCGGCCAGGGTGCCGGTCGCCTGCGCGACCCAGGGCAGGGCGGGCGCCTCCACCGGCGTCGTCAGGGCATGCCAGCTCTGGTCGTGCTGCTCGCCGCCGCCGACCGCGAAGAGGTCGACCGCGAAGAAGCGCTCGTCGTCGATGTCGACGAGGATGACGGTGCGTTCGTAGAGATCGACGGTGCCGCCGCTGGGCAGGGGCGTCTCGTGGTAGGGCTGGTGGCTGGCGGTGACCACATGCACGCCCTGGTGGGCGGCGAAGAGCCGGCCCATGCCGCCGAACTTGCGGTTGCCCGACTGGGTCTCGTCGACGGTGACGGTGTTGTGCACCAGGCTGTTGGCGTCGAACTGCCAGCGGTGGTCCCAGGTGCGCGGGTAGCCGAGGTCGTCGAGGAGGTCGACGCCGCGGGCGAAGAAGCTGAGGAAGAGCTCGTCCTGCTGGGTATGGCCGCGCAGGCAGGCGTAGCTCAGGCCGAGGGCGCGGCGGTGCTCGGGCGGCCCGGACTCGAGGATGCCGAGGCCGTAGCCATCGAGGAGTCGCGAGGGCCGCTGGATGGCGCTGGACGGATCCTCGAGCAGGCGGCGGACGAGGTCTTCGGGGTAGGGCTCCCAGAGCTCGCCGACGCGCAGCGAGCCATCCTCGGCGACGCAGGCGCGGGCGTGCCGCGGGTCCTCGTACTGCTGCACGGCATAGAGGTTCTCGTGGGCGAGGAAGGAGGCGCGCGGCTTGGTACTGCGAGTCGGCGGCGTGGTGAGGTTGCCGGCGTCGCCGACGCAGATGATATGGCGGTCGTCGATCATCATATCGATATGGTGGTCGAAGAGGGCCCGCGCCTTCGGGTTATCGAAGAGCGCCGGGTAGCGGTCCGAGGGGAAGATCTCCGGCTGTCGGGCGCGGATCTGTGCCATCAGGCGGTCGACGCGGATGAAGTCCAGCTTGATGGTGTTGTAGCCGGCGCTCTCGTGGCCGCCGCCGTCGCGGTGGGTGCTGTTGACGATGAGGAAGGCCGACTGGCCGATGCCGTGGTAGGCGTAGTCGACCATGTCGCGGCTGTTGGGGCGCTGTTCGGAGTAGTCATCGAGGACGAGGGCCACGGCCAGGGCCGCCGCCTGGTGGAAGCCCTGATTGCCGTGGATCCAGCCGGACTCCAGGCCGCGCATGCCGGCGCGCAGGATGTAGGTCTCGATGTAGCGCCGGAGGTCGTCGGCGCTGCCGGCCGGGAGGCCCTTGGCGCGGGCGAAGGCGAGGACCTCCGGGTCGGCCAGGGCTTCGTAGAGGGCGTCGTAGGCGTAGGCGGTGGCCTCCAGGCAGAAGGTCTCCCAGATCAGATCGGTGATCATGCCGCCCTTCTTCCAGGAGTAGTGCGGGTGCTGGTTGTTGAAGGGCCCGAGGTAGGTGCGCTCGAAGCGGTTCTCGAGAGCCGGGTCATCCCAGCCGTAGTTCGGGTACTCCGAGGCGAGTCTGGCCAGGAGGATGCAGCCCTTGCGGGCGTAGGTCATGTCGTCGGTGAGCAGGTAGGCCTGCGAGAGTGAGCGCAGGGTGGGCACCACCACCGAGCCATAGACCATGTTGATGTACTCGGAGAGGAAGTAGTAGCGCCCGTCCTTGCCGGCGAAGCCGGTGCCGTCATCGGGGAAGTCGCCTGAGGTGAGGTCGCCCTCGTCGTAGCGGTTGGACGGGTACCACTCGCCGCCGAGCATGCACTGGATCTGGTAGGGGTGCTCGATCGGGTCGATGTTCCACGGGCACCAGACGTTCTTCTTGCGGACCTCGGTGCCATGGACCGGGCAGATGGCGCGGCGTTCATGCGGATAGACACGCGGGATGCGCGTGGTGGGCATGAGCCGCCAGATGGCCTCGTCGCTGAGGGCAGCCATGCGGTTGGCGGCGGTGTACTCCGGGCCGATGTAGTAGCGAATCGGGTCGCCGGTCTCGAGGATGCGCTTCCGGGTGGCCTGGGCCCACTCGTAGTGCTCGGCATTGGCGCGGCCGGTGGCGATGCGCGCGTCGGTGTAGTAGGTCCGGCCGGTCTTGGCCATGGCGGAGCCGGCGGCGACGCCGAGGGCCATGAGGGTACACCAGGCAGTGTGATTCATCGTCGTTCCTCC
>JAGVUW010000086.1 GCA_019136035.1 Verrucomicrobiota bacterium
GCTCGGCCAGGCCGCGCAGGATGGCCTCGTTGCCGGTGATGTTCTTCAGGCCGACCACGCGCGCCGCGTCGATGCACAGCAGACGGTCGACCAGCAGGAACGGATAGCGGTGCGGGATCATGCCGAGGATGGCCGTGCTGTCGGCGACGGTGGCGGCCAGGCCCTCGGGCAGAGTCACGGCCAGAGCCGCCGGCGGCGTCAGGGCCACGGCGCGGTCGAGGCGTTTGAGGGTGAGGGTGGCCGAACTGGCCGCCTCGCCGCCGACCTGGACCTTGGCTTCGAAGGTCCACTCGCCCTCGCCGACGCTCGCCAGGCTGGCCTCGATGTCGAGCCGATCGCCGGGCACCACCGGCCGGCGGAACTTGACGCGCTTCAGGCCGGACAGCACCAGCAGCGCCTCGTCGTCGAGCGCGTCGGCGGCGCGCAGGGCGGCCTCGCCAAGCTGGGCCATCGCCGCAATCTGCAGCACGCCCGGCATGATCGGATTGCCCCACGGGCGCTGCGGCCGTCGTCGGCGACCTCGAGACGATCGATCATGAGCAGGGGCGCCCGGTCACGAATGACCGTCCGCAGGGCATCGTAGCCGTAGTAGGTTGCCATAGTTCCATCCTCTGCCGGGGCGACTGCCGCGGGCTACGACGCCCGCACCAAGACAACCCCCTGCGGCGGTTGCGATGTGGAAGGCAGGACTTTAGCCAGCCCGCAGAGCTTTTCAACTCAGACAGGCCGGGAGGCGGGGGCGGTTCGCCGGTCGGACCCGCCGGATCGGTCGGATCAGTCAGATCCGTCGGATCGGCCGGATCACTCCCGGCGCCCGTGCGGTCAGGGCTGCGGCCGGGACAGGGGGCTGGAGCCCGGCGCGGTGGTGACCAGGAAGTAGCGCGGCTCCTCGTTGAACTGCAGGGTGAGGCGCCCCGAGAAGGCGGCGCTCTCGCCGGGTCCGAGGCCGGCCAGGCCGAGGCGGCCCCAGTCGGGGCTGTCGTTGACCTCGGCAGCGCCGGTCTGGATGCCGGCTTCGTTGAACACCAGGACGCGTATGGCGCCCTGGAAGGGCTCCCGGCCCGAGTTGCGGCAGACCAGGCGGTACTCATAGCCAAGGCGGTCGGCCGTGCCGACCGGCGTGAAGAGGATGCTGTGCAGGGGCGGCTCGTCGAGGGTGACGAGTTCGTCGGCGCGCAGGGGCTGCAGGGGCTTGGGCAGACGGCCCTGGACGCTGTCGGCGAGCTGTGCCTGCAGCCGGTCGATGGTCTGCTGCAGGGCGTCGGCCTGGCGTCGGGACGCCTGGGCCTCGCCGGCGAGCTGGTCGCGGCTCAGGCGCAGTTGCGTGGTGCTGCGCAGGAGGAGGGCCAGCAGGAGTCCTGCCGTCAGGGCAAGAAGGACCACGGCCGCGATCAGGCCGCGACGGATCAGGCGTTGACGCCGATGCCGCTCGTGAATGCGCTCGGCGCTGCTGCTGCGCGGTGAGCGGCGCCCGTGACCCCGGCGCGACGACCTCGAGACGTGGGCGCCACTGCCCGCTGCCGCCGCCGTCACGACAGCGCCGCCGTGGCGTACGGGCTGCCGTTCGAAGTCGTCCATGTCGATCCCGTCCTGCAATGGCCTTCCCCACGATGCCCGGCAAGCCGTGGCCGGCCGATCACCGCCTCAGGCGCGTTCCATGCCCCCCGCGGAGCGACACCGCCCGGACCCCCCGGCCCGGCGGCCGTGCGGATCGGGCCTGGGGCAGACCCGCCGCGGCTGTGCCGTACCTTAGCCGGTCCTGGCTGGCGCGCAACTCCCCGGACGGATTGCGGCGTGGTGGCGAGCCCAGGGCGGCTGGCGTGATGCCCTGGCGGGGTCCATAGTGTCCCGGCTCGGCGGCGCGGCGGGTGGTCGTCGCGTCGTGCCGGGCGCGGCTGCCGTCGTGGCGAGGGACATGGCAATGTCGGGCTTTCGCTGCAGTGTCTTCCGTGACCCACCGAGCCGGCACTGTCCGGCACTGTTCTGGTTTCTAAACGACCGCCTGGACCTGCGGGAGCTCCTCCGGCAGCTCCGCGACATGGCAGCGCACGGGGCTCGTTCGGTCTGTCTGCATCCCCTGCCCCGCGAGTTCCGTCCGACGACGATGCCCTCGGCGATGTCGCCGCCGTATCTGTCGCCGTCCTACTTCCGCGTCATCCGCCGGATCGTGGCCGAGTGTGAGAAGCTCGGGCTGAACTACTGGCTCTACGACGAGGGCGGCTGGCCGTCCGGGGGCGCCTGCGGCCAGGTCATGAAGCTGGACCCCATCGGCTACGCCCGCACCACCGTCGTCGACAGCGGCCAGGGCCCGGAGGTGCGCCGCGAGGTCAGCCCGCAGCCCGGACCGGCACCCTACCCGAACCTGCTCACCCCCGGCGTCACCGAGGCCTTCCTGCGCCTGACCCACGAGGGCTACCGGCGCGCCGTCGGCGACCACTTCGGCCGCACCATCCGCTGGGTCTTCACCGACGAGCCGGCCATGCCGGCCACACAGCCGGGGCGCTGCCTGACCTGGACCGACGACTTCGGGGCGGTCTTCCGCCGCCAGCACGGCTACGCCCTGGAGCCGCACCTGGCCGACCTGCTGCGCTGGCCGCCGCCGAACCGCGCGGTCCAGGAGGTCCGCGTCGACTTCCATGACACCTGCTCGCGGCTCTTCCTCGAGCGCTACCTCCTGCCGCTGCGGCGCTGGTGCCGGCAGCATCGCCTCCTCTCCGGCGGCCACCTTAACGGCGAAGACGAGCCCCGCGGCAATGCCGACTACGGCTACGGGCACGTCCTGCGGGGGCTGCGGGCGATGGATCTGCCCGGGGTCGACGTGATCTGGCGTCAGCTCTTCCCCGGCGGGCGCCGCCACGTCTTCCCAAAGTACGCCTCGTCAGCGGCCCACCAGACCGGCCGACGCTTCGTCGCCGCCGAGATCTTCGCGGTCTACGGCAACGGCTTCCAGCCCCGCCAGATGCGCTGGCTCGTCGATTACCTCCTGGTGCGCGGCATCAATACCTTCGTCCTGAGCAACTACGCCCAGACGCGCCGCGACCACGCCATGGCCGGCTGTCGGCCGCACCTCGGCCCCGTCGACCCGCTCTGGGAATACGCCGATATCCTGCATGGCACCGTCGCCCGCCTCGGTGCCATGCTGTCGCAGGGTGAGCCGGTTGTCCCCACGGCATTCTACTATGACATCCGCGCCATCTGGGCCGGCGGCGCCGACCGCGACGAGGCCATCGCCTGGCACGACCGGCTCGCCGAGGGGCTCCTCGAGAGGCAGCGCGAGTTCGATGTCATCGACGACGACCAGCTCGCCGGGGCCCGCATCGAGGGCCGCCGGCTGCGCATCGGCCGGCAGTCCTACGAGGCCGTGGTGATGCCGCCCTCGAGCTGGGTCACCGCCGCAGCCCGGGCGACCCTCGACGCCTGGACCGCGGTCGGCGGACGGGTCCTCGGCCCCGACGACCTGGCGGCGGCGCCAGCGCTGCTCGAGGTCGACCCGCCCTGCCCCGCCCTGCGGGTCTGCAAACGCCGCCTGGGCGACCAGGCGCTCTACTTCGTGACCAACGAGGAAGACACCCCGGTGCGGGTGCGTCTGACCCTCGCCGAGGACCGCCCCGTGGTCTTCTGCCGGCCCAGCGACGGGGCCCTCTGCGCGGTGCCGGCGGAAGGCGGCGCCTTCACCTGGGACTTCGAGCCGTGGGGATCGGCGCTGTTCCTGAGCGGCGGTGAGGCCGACCATGACCTCCCGACGCCAGCCGTGGGCCCGACCCTGGCCCTGGACGGCCCGTGGACCCTGCAGCCGCTGCGGTGCCACCGCCCCGGCGCCCACACCTACGAGGTCACGCCCGTGAAGGCGTCGCCCGCACCGGCGGCCCTGGGCGACTGGCGCGCCTCCCTCGGCGAGGACTTCAGCGGCAAGGCCCGCTACGCCATCGCCTTCGACTCGCCCCATGCCGGCGTGGCGACCCTGGATCTCGGCGAGGTGCGCTACGCCGCCACGGTGACGCTCAACGGCCGCCGTGTCGGCCGCGAGTTCTTCGGGCCGTTCCGCTTCGAGGTGCGCCTGCGCCGCGGCCGCAACCGCCTCGCCGTGACGGTCACCAACACCCTCGCCAACGCCATCGCCCCGGCGGCGGTGGAGGCCTATTGGGCCGAGCACTGCCCGCCGGTGTCGCCCTACGAGTCACGGCAGCGCGTCTTCGAGCGCGACAGCCTCTCGAGCGGCCTGTTCGGGCCGGTGCGGCTGATCCTGCGCCGCGCTTACTAATCGTCTCGGAGTTGTCTGGACCGTAGCACACGACCGGTGACCTCGGCAACCGTCCCGATTGCGGGGCGACGATCGT
>JAGVUW010000791.1 GCA_019136035.1 Verrucomicrobiota bacterium
CCAGCACGCCATGTCGCGGACGCCGTACTCGAACATGACGCACACCCAGGGCTGCATCTACCTCGAATTCTCGATCAACGGCGTCGCCCTCGGCGAGTTCGGGCAGTTGGCGGTGTGTGCCAGCCAGGCCGGCGTGCGCGCCATCTTCGCCGCCGGCGAGCAGGCCTTCGCGGCCGAGGCCGAGGCCCTGGTGCCGGGGATCGAGACGGTGGCCGTCAAGCGCGGCACGCGCCCCGGCCGCGGCGACGAGTGCTCGACCGAGGAGTACGCCCTGCGCAACCGCGGCGCCGTGCACCTGAACCCGATCAAGGCCCGCGAGCGCATCCGCTACGGCGCCGAGCGCGCCATGCGCCGCGCCATCGCCGACACCTCGTTCGGCATCATCCCGCTGAAGCCGCCGTACAAGCGCACCCTCGTCCTGCGGCACGATGCCGAACACCCACAGCGACGCTATGCCATCGAAGAGCACCCGAACGACATCTGGGCCCTGATGAACATGCCCTTCAACTTCAAGCCGGTGGAGAGCGACGAACAGCTCCGCTCGCTCCTAGTCGACTGAGGACAGCCGACGGCGCCCGGGGCGACAGCCGGAGGTGGCATGCGCATCCCTGCGCGTGTCCCGGCGCCCGGGGCGACAGCCGGAGGTGGCATGCGCATCCCTGCGCATGTCCCGGCGCCCCGCTCGTGGCGCCCACTGGCCTGTGGCGATTCCGAGGTAGGTCGCGCGAGCCGAGCGCGACCACGGGCGCCGGGAAACGGCGCCCGGGTGGGGAGCCGAGCGGACGCTCGGCGGTCCCGGGGAAGCGCCACTCGGCGCGTCGGATGGAGCGCGAGTGTCCACAGACGCGAACGCGTCCACGAGCCGCAACGGCCCCGACAGCACGGCATCCGTATCGTTCATACGAGCCGAGCCGCCTTGCCGCGGCGGCATCCGGTGCCGCCCTGCCCTCAGCCCTTGATGCCGCCGAGGTTGATGCCCTTCATGAAGTAGCGCTGCCCGACAATGAAGACCAGGAGGATGGGGAGGATGTCGAGCACCGAGGCGGCCATCAGGAGGGTCCACTCCGTCGAGTACATGCCCTGGAAGGACCGGATGAGGATGGGCAGGGTCATCACGTCCTCGCGGTAGCAGACGATCAGCGGCCAGAGGTACGACCGCCACGACCCCAGAAAGGTGAAGATGCCCAGGGTGGCCAGGGCCGGCAGGCTCAGCGGCAGGATCACCCGCCAGTAGACCCCGAACAGCGAGCAGCCGTCGATGCGGGCGGCATCTTCGTAGTCCTTGGGGATAGACATGAAGAACTGTCGCAGCATGAAGGTGCCGTAGGCGCTGAACATCCCGGGCACGATCAGGGCGAAGTAGCTGTCCAGTCCGACCGGTCGGCCGACGTAATATTCGCCGAGCAGGTAGAGGTTGCGGCTGAAGAGGCGTGCCTCCGGGCTGATCAGCCAGTCGAGGATGGCCGGCAGTTTGCTGGTCATGATGAACACCGGGATCATGGTGACGCTGCCGGGGATCATCATGGTGGCGAGGTAGCCGAGGAAGAGCTTGTCGCGGCCGGGAAACTCGAGACGGGCGAAGGCGAAGGCCGCCAGGCTCGAGGTGAGGACCTGGCCGGCGGTGACGCTGAGGGTCACCACGACCGTGTTGAGGTAGGCGCGGCCGAACGGCACCGCCTCCCAGGCACGGGCGAAGTTGTCCCACTTCCACGGCCGCGGCCACCACTGCGGCGGCTCGACGAAGACCATGGCCGGGTCCTTGAAGGCCGTGGTCACCATCCAGAAGAACGGGAAGGCCATGGTCACGCCGAGCGCGGTCAGGAACAGATAGACCAGGCCGATGCGCAGACGCCGCGCCAGTACCGGCGAGCCTGCAGTGGTAAAGCGAAGAGACATGGCAGTGTACCGGGCCGCCGCGGCGGCGCCGCCCTTATCCGTAGTGCACGCGCTTCTGCCCGAAGCGCCAGTTGGCCATGGTCAGCACGAACACCACCACGAACAGCACCCAGGCGATGCTGGCCGCGTAGCCCATGCGGAACCACACATAGGCATTCTGGTAGATGTAGTAGCTGATGGTGGTGGTCGATCCGGCCGGACCGCCGCCGGTCATCACGTGGGCTTGGTTGAAGCCGCCCTGGAAGCCGCCGATGATGCCCATCACCGTGAGGAAGAAGGTCGTCGGCGACACCATCGGCCAGGTGATCCGCCAGAACCGGCTCCAGGCACTGGCGCCGTCGATGTCCGCCGCCTCGTAGAGTTCCGGCGGAATAGCCTGCAGGGCCGCCAGGTAGAGGATCATGTTGGTGCCGCCCATCGAGCCCCATATCCCCATCAGGATCAGCGCCGGCTTGGCCCAGAAGACATCCTGCAGCCAGCCGGGACCCACAAAGGCCGGCAACGTCACCCCGACCCAGGCCAGACACCAGGCCAGGGCCCCCCAGAGATGACCCAGCAGCCAGTTGACCAGGCCGAACTCGGGGTTGTAGATCGACATCCAGAGGAGGTAGGTGCCGACGCCGGCCGTGATCGAGGGCAGGAAGAAGATGGTCCGGTACAGCACCATCCCCCGCAGCTTCTGGTTCATCAGCACCGCCAGAAACAGACTGAGCAGGATGCTGACTGGTATGCCCGCCATCATCACCAGAGTGTTCCAGAAGTACTTCCAGAAACTGGCGTCGGCGAACAGCTCGGAGAAGTTCCCCAGGCCGACCCAGCGCGGCGGCCAGTGCAGCAGGTCCCACTCGAAGAAACTCAGGGTCAGCGACGCCAGCACCGGCAGGCTGGTGAAGAGCAGGAAGCCGACCAGGTTCGGAAGGATGAACAGGTAGGCGGCCAGGACGCCGCGGCGGCGCCAGGGGTTCATGGCCCTCCCTTCTCGCGCCAGAGGACCTCCAGCGCGTCATTCATGATGCGGGTGTAGTTCCGGCAGGCCTCTTCGGGCGTGCGCAGGCCCTGTCGCACCAGGTCGATTTCCTGGAAGGCGTCGTAGCAGGCCTTGCTGATATCGAGGTACTCGAACTGCTTGGCGCGGGCGAGGTCGCCGTAGGTGACGAAGGCGCTGTCGTTGTCGGGGGGGACGCCGGGGTGGTGGGTGAGACGCGCCGCGGTATGGCGGTTGGCGGCGAGGGCCCGGCCGCAGTTCATGCTGATGGTGCTGGCGGTGTCGTCGCTGAGGAAGCGCATGAGCCGCCAGGCGGCGTCCTGCTGCCGCGACTGCGAGAACAGCAGCCAGGTGCCACCGATGTAGATGGTCGAGCGGTTGCGGCGCTGCGGCAGCGGCGCCACGTCCCACTCGAAGCCGCCGACCTCGGCGAGGTCCTGCTGGTAGTAGCGCGTCGTGTAGATCATGGCAATGCGCTGTTCGGCGAACCAGCGGTTGATGCTCTGCTCGGCGACGCCCTCGAGCTGGGTGTGGGCGCTGGGCATGGACTTGTCGACGAACATCAGGTCGCTGAGGAACTGGATCGCCTCGATCGCCTCGGGCGAGTCCATCAGACAGCGCCGATGGTCGGCGCTGGTGACCTCGCCGCCGTTCTGCCAGACCAGGATCGGCCAGCGGTGGTGGCTGCCCGGGATCATGGCGCCGTAGCGGTCGGTGCGGCCATCGCCGTCGAGGTCGGCCGTGAGCGCCTTGGCGGCGCGGCGGAAGTCGTCCCAGGTCCAATCCGGCCCTGGATAGGTCAGCGGCGACTCCGGATGCGCCCGGTTGTACTCGTCGAAGAGGGTCTTGTTGTAGTAGAGCAGCACCGGCGACCAGGCATCCGGGAGGCCGTAGATGCGGTCCTTGTAGCGCACGCCCTCGAGGGTCGAGGAGAAGAAGCGGTCAAGGAAGTCGCCGCCCTCGCCGGCGATGCGCTCGTCGAGACACTCGATGACGCCGCGCTTGGCGAAGTACGGCACGTAGACGTAATCGATGTAGGCGACGTCCGGCGCGACACCCCCGGCCACCATGGTCAGGAGCTTGCTGTAGTCGCCCGTGACCAGTCGGACCTTCAGATCCGGG
>JAGVUW010000029.1 GCA_019136035.1 Verrucomicrobiota bacterium
CGAATGATTTCTAGTAACTACATTGACACTTCCGGCCGGTTTCGTGCGGAGACCAGTCGACGGTTGTGCTTGGGCTAGCCCGACCAGACGCACTACAGTGCGTAAGTCGGGCTAACCTTGAGCAAACGGCGCACCGCGACACGCATCGAGACTTGCGCCACAGTACATTGCGGCGCAAGTGGATCTTGAGCGAAGCATCCGTGCTTCGCGAATGATCCGGGTCAGGGCGCGGCAAAGTCGCGGCGCAGGTCGGCCAGGCAGGACCGGAAGGGCTCCTGGTCGTCACGCACCGGGAACTCCACGCAGAAGGTCCCGTTGAAGCCAATCGCACGGAGTGCCGCGGCGTAGGCATCCCAGGGCACGCTGCCCTGTCGGTAGGCGCAGTGGTCGTCATGCTCGCCGTGGTTGTCGGCGAGGTGGACATAGCGCAGGTGCGGCGCCAGGTCGCGGATGAGGTCATCGCCGTTGCGGGTCATGTGGCCATGGCCGGTATCGAAGCAGAAGGCCAGTTCGGGGTATTCCGGCCGCAGGACCTGCTGGAACTCCCATGGCTCGCTGAAGAGCTCATGGCCCTCGCGGTAGGTGAAGGCGTAGTGGTTCTCCAGGCAGAGCGTCACCCCGGCGGCGCGCGCCGCCGGCAGGGCGGCCCAGAGGAATTCACGGGCGCGCTGGAGGCCCTCCTGCTGATCGGGCCAGGAGCCGCCGTGCACCACCAGGGTGTCGACGCCGGTCTCCGGACAGAGGTCGAGCCAGTGCTGCAGCGCCTCGGCCGAGGCCTCGGCGCCCAGTCGCGGCAGGTTCTCCCAGATGTGCGCCGAGAGGTGCAGGCCGTGCGTCCCGCGCCGGCGCCGCAGCTCGGCGAGGTCCTCGGCCGTGCAGTGCGGCCGGGTCAGCGAGCGGTGCCAGGAGAGCTCGACGCCGTCGAGGCCGAACTCGTCCCGGACGCGCGCGAAGCACTCGGGGATGTCTCGCCAGACGAAATGGAGGGCACTGATGACGATGCGCATGATCAGAGGAGGTCCCAGTGGGTGATGGCGATGCCGGCGGGGTAGGTCATCTTGGCGGCGTGCCCATCGATGAAGCCGAACACCGCCTGGGCGGTGTGACGGAAGTCCGGGCAGTAGCCGGTGGTCACGGTCACGGCATGCGGGTAGATGACGTAGTCGAGCACCTCGGTGCTGTCGGCCAGGTTGATGGTATCGCTCGGCGAGCCGATTTCGGCGAGTTTGGCCTGGGGCACGAGGTAGCTGCTGCCGCCCTTGCGTGTCAGCCATTGGTAATTCCAGCCGTAGCCGGAGTTGGTGGACGACAGGGTGAGGGTCGTGAACACCTTCGACGGGCAGAAGAAGACGCCGGCTTCGTTCGAGACGTACGGCATCATCCGTACGTGCCAGATGGTCCCCGTGGCCTGCACGTAGGAGGCGCAGGTGAACTCCTCGAAGTCGTCGGTGTACTGCAGGTGACCCAGGAGGAGCTGCTTGATGTTGGCCGTGCAACTGGCGGCGCGGGCCTTCTCGCGGGCCTGCGACAGCGCCGGCAGGAGCATGGCGGCCAGGATCGCGATGATCGCGATCACCACCAGCAGTTCGATCAGCGTGAACGACCTTCGATGTCGGCTCATAGGCGGACCCTTTCCTTGGAGTGTGCAAATGCGCTGCGATGGACCCAACGCGGACAGGATCATGGTAACGGATATATACTAAGGTGGTCGAGGTCGATACGCAATCGTCCGAGGGGGCCCGCGATGAGGACACTCCTGCTGCTGCGTCATGCCAAGTCGCCGCACCCGTCTGGTGTCGCCGACCACGACCGTCCCATCCTGCCCGAGGCCGGCAGACGCGTCGCCCGCCTGGCCCGCGAACTCGCCGGCGTCGGCGTCGTGCCCGACCTCGTCCTGTGCTCCGATGCGGTCCGGGCTCTGGCAACGGCCCGTCTCTACGCCGCCGCGGTGAAGGCCCCTGAGCCCCTGGCACGGCCACGGCTCTACGCTCCGGGCGGCCCCGAGGAGATCATCGAGGAGATCCAGGGCTGCGGCACAGCCGGCGAGGTGGTGCTCGTAGTCGGGCACAACCCCGGCCTCGAGGAAACCGGGAACCTCCTGACCCTGCGCCCGGTGCTGGGGCCCATGGAGGCCGGCGCGCTGGCGCTGTTCATGGCCCCCATCGACTCGTGGGCCGACCTCCGCCCCGGCCGCGCCGGGCTGCGCGGGAGCTGGTCGTCGCGCTGAGGCGCCGACCCAGCAGGTCGCGCGAGCCGGGCGCGACCACGGGCGCGGAGCCCGGCAACCGCCGACATGCCAAGGGCAGTCCCGCAATCCTATTCCCCCACCGACGGACCGCCCTCAGACGGATGTTCCATCCGTCTCTAGGCTGAAACCATTGCCATGCAGTGCTTTGCCGGATTTCCGCCCGGATCATGTAGTCACTAATGGTGATTTACATCATACGCATAGTTGCAATATACCTAGAGACCCTGCATAGTAGTCACTATGCATATCGATTCATCGACCTACACCACGACCGGCGGAAAGACCTACACGCGGCACCTTCTGCGCGAGAGCTACCGCCGCGGCGGCAAGGTCCTGAAGCGGACTCTGGCCAACCTCTCGCACCTGGCTCCGGAACGGCTGGAGGCGCTGCGGCTGGCCCTGGCTCACAAGGGGCCGCTGTGCGATCTGGCCAGCGTGTCGGAGGATGTCGAACTGCGGCAGGGTGCTTCGGCGGCAGCGGTGCTGACGGTTCTGGAGATGGCGCGGCGCCTGGGGATCACGGCGGCACTGGGAGGGAGCGCTGAGGGCCGGCGGGCGCTGTGGCAGGTCGTGGCCCGCTGCCTGGAGCAGGGCTCCCGGCTTTCGGCGGTGCGGCTGGCGCGACGCCTGGATGCCGATCGTCTCCTCGGTCTGGGGCCATTCGACGAGGATGATCTTTACACGAACCTGGAATGGCTGTGCGGACAGCAGGTTCAGATCGAAGACAGGCTCTTCGCGCACCGTTGCGGTGAGCGGCCGGCGCCGCGGCTGTTCCTCTATGACGTGACCAGCAGCTACCTGGAGGGTGTCTGCAACGAACTGGGGGCCTTCGGCTACAACCGGGACGGCAAGCGCGGCAAGAAGCAGGTGGTGGCCGGTCTGCTGACCGATGAGGATGGCTGGCCTCTTTCGATCGAGGTGTTCCGCGGCAATACCCAGGATCCGGCGACGGTCGCCGCGCAGATCGCCAAGCTCTCGCAACGCTTCGGGGGTGGAGAACTGACCCTGGTCGGCGACCGGGGTATGCTCAAGAGCCGGGAAGTCGCCAACCTCACGACCGCAGGCATGCACTACATCACGGCCATCACCCGGCCGCAGATCCAGTCGCTGCTCAGGCGCGGCGTGCTGCAGCTGGGGCTGTTCGACCAGGCCCTGGCTGAAGTCACCGACGAGAACGGCCGGCGCTATGTGCTGCACCGCAACCCGGTACAGGCAGAGGTCTGTGCCGCCCGGCGGGCTGACCAGCTCGCCGCCTGGCAGCGGCGGGTGCAGCAGGTCAACCTCTACCTGTCCGAGCACCCGCGCGCCTGCCCCGCCAAGGCCTGCAGCCGGCTGGAGGTCCTGGCCAGGCGCCTGAAGCTGCAGGACTGGGCCGGCCTGGAAGTCGAAGGCCGGACCCTCAGGCCGGTCATCGACGGCCAGGCCCATGCCGAGGCGGCCAAGCTGGACGGCTGCTATGCGCTGATCACCGACCTGACCGCCAGCCAGGCCTCCAAGGAGCTCGTCGACGCGCGCTACCACGACCTGGCCTTCGTGGAACAGAACTTCCGCACCGCCAAGACCGCACTGCTGGAGATGCGGCCTATCTATGTACGGCTGGAGTCACGCACCCGCGGCCATGCTCTGGTGGTGATGCTCGCCTGCATGCTGGCCCGCCGCCTGGCCGACTGCTGGCGCGGACTGGACGTGACAGTTGAGGAGGGGCTGGAAGAACTCAAGGAACTCTGCTCGACCCAGGTATGGGTCCGGGGGGACAGCCGGCCTTCAACACGCTGCCACAGCCCCGAAGCTCCACGCAGGCTCTGCTCTCCGCTGCCGGCATCGATCTGCCTGCCCTGCTGCCGTCGCTCGAGCGGACCGCACCGGGACCCGATACGCGCAGGAAGCTGCCCGCACAGCGCCGGACTCGCCGCAAGCGGAAGGCCCCTGTAGACACCAACGGGAGATCGACGGCAAAGCCGTAAGTCTCCCGTATATCGGAGCTTCCGTCACTGGCAGGTAGCGGCCAGTGGAGGAAGATCCGCCCGATCGAACTGAAGGAAAGCTGGAATGCGCCGGCCGCCTCGGCCGGAGGTTGCGCAGCGTGGTTCTCGGGCATATCGTGCTCCGGGTCGTCTGTTCGGTGTGCTTGGTTGTCGGCTAACACCCAACATACCGT
>JAGVUW010000845.1 GCA_019136035.1 Verrucomicrobiota bacterium
TCGAGGGCTTTCTCGAGGAATGAGGTCGCGGCGGTGCGTGAGGCGGCCCGAGTCGCCAGGGCCGCCGCCCGGCTGGGCTCGGCGGAAAGACACGGGTTGTCTCTCGCTACGCCGCGAAGAGCGCCAAGGGGGAGAGGATCTGGGCACCTCGTATGAGACATGGCGGCGCAACGCGCAGGATCCTGTCGCAGACTTTCAGCCTGCAATGCGTCATGCCCGGTTTCCCAGGGCGTTGCCCTGGGCTGACGAATGATGCCCTTTCAGGGCGTCAGACCGGCGGGCCGCAGGTGGGCGTCGCAAGCGATGTTCCGTCTTGCCACCGGTGTGGAGCGCGAGTGTCCACAGACGCGAATGCGTCCACGAGCCGCAACGGCATCGGCAGCCCAACGACGCGAGGTTCCATGCGATGGCGCCCTTGGCGGCTTGGCGAGAAGGACCCCCTCCTGTCGTAGTCTCCAGCCACGGGGGGCGTGGCAGCCGGCAGGCCCTGACCCGGCCGCCGGCGCCCGCTGTGGTCCGGGTTGACCGGCGGCGCCGTGGACCTACCTGGCCGCCGGCGCCCGCTGTGGTCCGGGTTGGCCGGCGGCGCGGCGGTGGACCTACTTGGCTGCTGATCGCGGCGTGGCGCCGAGGGTCTTCAGGTGCCGCACGAAGTGCCGCTCGAGGGTGCTGTAGTAGGCTTCCTCGTCGGCATCGAGGGCGGCCATGATGGCCGGCCCGAGGGCCCAGTCCGCCGTAGGTCACGTGGAGGACCTGCCGGGTAGCGTCGTGGTTCATGAGGGCGGGCAGGTCGGCATCGGCGACGCGGCTCAGGGCCGGTATGGAGCTCATATCCGGGGTGATGTGGTAGAGCTTGAGGGCCTCCGGCAGGACGGTGAACGCGTGTTCATGGAGGCGCCGGTAGAGCGCCGGCTGCGTCGCCGCGATGGCGCGGACCGCCTCCAGCCAGCTCGTGCCGGCGGTCTTGACGTGGACGCGCAGGTCCGTGTAACGGCCGATGGTCGGGTAGACCGCGAATTTGTCGCTGCCCGAGTGGATGCTGATCTTGTAGGCGCCATGGGCCTTGGCGATGGCGCAGTGCTGCGCGAACTGGCGCTCGAACTCGGCGAGGTCGCCGATGTAGTCGATGGCCTTCTGGAACTCGCCGATGAAGCGGGGTGCCAGCGACGAAATGGCGATGTCGCGGTGGAGCAGCTCGCGGATGATAAAGAGGTGATGCGAGGGCAGGGTGGGTGCCTGGGTTTCGTCGATGGAGATCTCCAGATCGAAGGCCTCGCCGCGGCGCTGGCGCAGGAGCGCGTAGGCCTCGCCGGCGAAGTCCATCGCCGCCAGGTACATCACCGCGCAGCGCCGCGCCTCGAGGGCGGCGATCTCGACGCGGGTGCCGCCCATCTCGAAGCCCTTTCCGGCGTAGGTGTCCATGATCCGCCGGCGGGTCGCCTCGGGCAGGGCGTTGAAGGCGGCGTCGACCGCGGCGGCGGACCACGTCTCGGCCGCCGCGTTCATCTTCTCGGTGAGGTCCAGAGTGATCATGGCCATGCCGGCATCGACCGCCACGCCGATGTCCTTGAGGGTCTTGAGGTGGTCGCCATCGGCGCCGTAGCCGCCCTGGTAGCCGGCCTGCAGGACGAGGAAGGTGACGTCGTCGACGACCTGTTCGTAGGTGCGGCGGGTCAGGGTCAGTTCGCGCATGGACTGCTGGGCCAGCACGGGCGCGACCTCGAAGGCGCGCACGGCCCGGAGGTGTCCAGGCGTGGCGCGGCCGAGGCGATCGCCGCAGCCGACCGTCGTGCGGCAGTGCCGCAGCGAGGTCGGCGCCGTCCAGGGCAGCAGGGCCCGCAGCGCCACGGCGTTGGCGTGGTCCTGCGGACACAGCCGCACGGCCATCCCCGCGGCGGTCGCGGTGCTGCCGTTCAGGCCGGCCGGCAGGTCGGCCTCACGCGCGGCGGCCAGGGCCACGACCTTGCGGCCATCGCGACGGACCGTGCCGACAAGGGCCGCGCCGGATCCGACCACGCTCTCGGGGTAGAGCCGGCCGCCCAGAGCGGTCACGGCGGTGGCAAATGACGATGCGGTGATGGCCATGGAAGACGTGCTCCTCGTGAACATCGACGCCGCCGACCGCGGCCCGCAGAACCAACACGGCGCGCGATGGCCTTTCCATTCGGCCGGGCGTCAGTGTATAATAGCGGACCGGAACGCAGCCTGCCACAGGACCGTGGAGTGGTTTTCTGACATGACGCGCCCTCTGTTCGACCTCACAGACCGGACCCTCAGCGGCGATGAGCGCCTGGCGACCCTGCTGGCCCTCAGCCGCGGCACGCACGCCGCCCTGCAGGCACTGCTGCAGAACGTCCGCTCCTACCATGACCTGATCGCCGATGACGTCGAGGGCCACCCCGCTGCCGAGGGCTACCTGCAGAGCGCCCGGCAGCTCGTGGACCGCGCCCTGCTCTGGCTCGATGCCTACGGCCAGACCGTCACCGGCTTGGAGGAAACCGACAAGGTCGACCTGCGGCCCCTCCTCGCGGGCGTCGTCGAGCGCTGCCGTCGCATCCTGCCGGAAGGCCTGGAACTGGCGGTGGAGAACAGCGGCGAGCCGGCCATCGTCGACTGCGCCGTGTTCCAGTTACAGGAGACCCTCCTGGACATCCTCGAGGGCTGCGCCGAGGCCCTCCCGGCCGAGTCCGGTGTCCTGACCGTCCGTGTCGACCAGGTCCAGCTTGGCCAGGGCGACACTGGCGTCCTGCGCTGCCAGTGCGAGCCCGGCCTCTACGGCGTGATCCACCTCCATGCCGGTCCGGCGGAGGCCTTCCGCCCCGGCGCCTGTCTCGGTTTCTGGGATGGCATGGCGCGCCTCCAGGGCAGCGACGCCGCCACCGACCTGCGGCTTCTCCACGCCGCCGGCGTCTTCCAGGCCCACGGCGGTGAGCTGTTCTTCGGCCGCGACGGCGCCGCGCCGATCCTCGCGATCGCCCTGCCGATCGAGGCCAAGCGCAAGGATATGCAGGTCGAGCCCGACCTCGATGACGCCGACCTGCTGGGTTCCGAGACCATCCTCCTCGTCGACGACGAGGACATGATCTGGGATGTCATCACCGATATGCTCCAGGAACTCGGCTACTCGGTCATCCTTGCCGGCAACGGCCTGGAGGCGGTCGAGATCTACCGCAGCAACCCCGGCGCCATCGACCTCGTCATGCTCGACATGCTCATGCCCGAACTCGATGGCCACGACACCTTCTTCCAGCTCAAGGCCATCGACCCGAAGGTCCGCGTTCTGCTCTCCAGCGGCTACGTCTCCGAGGACGACGCCCGGGATGTCCTCGACGCCGGCGCCGTCGGTTTTCTGCAGAAGCCTTACCGCATGGTCGACCTGGCCCGCCGGATCCGCGCCATCTTCGACCAGCCCCGGCCATGAGCAGCCCCGCCGACAGCGCCGCAACGGCCCCCGTACGCCTGGCGCGCTTCCTCGCCGCCGGCGGCCTCGCCAGCCGGCGCGCCTGCGAGGATATCATCCGGGCCGGCCGCGTTTCGGTCAATGGCCAGACCGTCACCACGCCCGCCTGCACGGTCGTGCCCGACCGCGACCGCGTCCTCTGCGACGGCCACGCGGTGTGCCCCCAGAAGGCGGTGTGCCTGCTGCTCAACAAGCCGGTCGGGTACACCTGCAGCGCCCGCGACGACCACGCCGAGCGGCTCGTCTACGAGCTGGTGCCGAAGCACCTCGGGCGGCTTTTCAGCGTCGGCAGGCTGGACCGCGACAGCGAGGGCCTGATCCTCCTGACCAACGACGGCGACCTGGCCCAGCGTCTCGCGCACCCCTCGGGCGGCATCCGCAAGGTCTACCACGTCGACGTCCGCGGCCGTGTCGATGCCGAGACCCTCGACGCCCTGCGCCGCGGCATCGTCGACGACGGCGAGTTCCTCAAGCCGATCTCCGTGACCCTGCGGCGGCCGGTCGGCGGCCGTGTCGGCCTGGCCATGACCCTGCAGGAAGGCCGCAAGCGCGAGGTGCGCCGTCTCTGCGCCGCGCAGGGCCTGGCGGTGCTGCGGCTGCGTCGCGTCGCCTTCGGCCCGCTGCGGCTCGGGAACCTCCCCGCCGGTGCCTGGCGCGAGCTCACGGCCCGCGAGCAGGCCGATCTGCGCCGCGCCGGCGAGCCCCCCCAGGACTGACCTGGGGCGGTTCTGGCAAGTCGCGGGGGCGGTGCTATGCTCTTCGCGGGTACCGTCGTATGGAGATCGACCACGATGCAGAGCACTGACAGGGCGGTCAGTATCACCTCCCTGAATCCGAATCTGATCGAGCGCGTCTACGAGTGCGCCAGCATCCGGCGTTGGAACGACCAGGTGCGTCCGGTCGAGTTCACCGAACTCGACAAGCAGGCGCACAAGATGATCATCGCCTGGGTCCTGGGCCGTTTCGAGGCCGAGAGCGGCGCGACGGTCGACTGGATCCGCCTCATCGAGGGCGGCATCTTCGAGATGCTGCACCGCATCGTGCTTACCGACATCAAGCCGCCGGTATTCCACAAGATGATGCACGAGAAGGGCCCGGAGCTGAATGCGTGGGTCCTGCACAACCTCGAT
>JAGVUW010000202.1 GCA_019136035.1 Verrucomicrobiota bacterium
GCGCTCGCGCAGAAGCAGCTCGACGTAGCGCCAGCCGTTGAAGTCGAGATCGACGTAGTGATCGGAGACCGCGCCGTGGTAGACGTACGGCGTCTGGATCTGGAGGTTCAGCAGCGCCCCGGAGCCGTCGCCCTTGACCCACACGCCCAGGGCCTGGGCGTTGCCCATGGAGTGGTACGGATGCGGGTAGTCGGCCCCCACAAAGGTCCAGGCGCCGACGGCCGTGTCGCCGGCATTCTCGGCCTGGATGCGCAGGTTGGCCGCGGCGCCGCGGACGTCGTCGGTCACGACCTGAAGGACCTGGGTGACGCCCGGCGCGCTGTTCTTGGCCGTGATGGCGGCGGGATCGCTGAAGTCGGCCAGGACGGCCGTGCCGGCGCCGGCGGGCGGCACCGAGTAGAGCGCCTCGAGACGCGCCCGGAAGGGCTGTTCACCATAGGGATTCAGGACCGTCCAGGACGAAGGCTCCGGGCCGATGCCACCGAGGCGATGCTCGACACGGTGCACCGGCGTCAGCCGCCAGCGGCCCTGCTCATCCAGGCGCAGACGGAAGTCCTTCTTCGGCTCGCCCAGCGGCGCCAGGTCGTCAGGAACGAAGTAGCGCGCCAGGCGCAGGCGCTCGTACCACCCGAGGATGGTGAACATCTCGCCGATGCGGGCATTCCAGGGGCGCTTCGAGGGCGAGACGCCCTGGATCGACATGGGGCCGTCGAGACTGAGGTTCTTGGCGCCGAAGTACTCCATCTCGTCGACGAAGTGCCCGCGGGCGCCGGCCGTCGGCCCGCGCGGCGCCCACCACCCGAGCTGGGGCTGCACCAGGTCCGCCTTGCGAAAGCGCAGCGACTGCGCCACATGGGCGTCGTGGTTGCGCCGCATCGCCCACACCGGGTGGTCCCAGGCGCCGAGACGCGAGTGGAACCACCAACTGTTGTGGCCCCAGCAGCTCGCCTCGGTGACGCCGCCGTGCAGGCGCGAGAAGATCTTCCAGCGCATGGTGTCGATGCCGTAGCGCGAACGCATGCCCTCGGAGCCGTCGAAGTAGATGCCGTCGAGGCGGAGGGTGTTGTAGACGTTGGCGATGGCATCGGCGAGGTCATCGGCGAGGGGGCTGTCGGGCTCGGGGTAGAAGGCGATGTAGCGCTGCTGGAGGTAATCGGCGCGGTCGCCGGCGGCGTGGGCCGCCACGGCGGTGCCGAAGGCGCCGCGCTCGCAGTTCTCAAAGGCGTACGGGGGCTCCCGCGAGAGGGCTGTGTAGCGGATGATCTCCTTGCCTATCTTGATGGCATTGCCGTTGCAGGAGTAGCTCCAGATCACCTCGTGACCGGCCACCGGCACCTCGTTCACGTAGAGGACCTTGTCCTCGGGGTTGAAGGGCTTGGCCAGGGTGTAGCTGGCCGTGGCAATGAGGTCATCGGAGGGCACCGGCGTGACCCACGGATCGCGCGGGTCGATGCAGGCGGTGAGGGTGTGACAGGTCACCTTCATGCCGGCCTCGCGGATCCTGTCAACCGCGCGCTTCATGTCGTCGATGCCGTTGGGGAAGTAGCCGCGGTTGATGCCGTAGTGCCCCAGCGTCTGCCACCACCCGTGCAGGTGGATGTACTCGAAACCGCCGCGCCGGGCCATGTCGATCCAGTCGTCGGTGGCCGAGGCCGCCAGATTCGCGAAGAGGTACGAGCCGCGCGTCGCCGACGAGTCCAGCGCCCACGGCCCGCCATGCTCCGAACGCGGCACCGGCTCGCTCAACGCCACCGCCCGCAGCATCGTCAGGAGCTCCGAACGCGGACCCGCCACCAGCGCCGCACTCGAGCCGGTGAGGCCGTGGGCCGACTCGGTGGCCACCTTCAGGGTCAACGGCGCGTTGCCGCGAGTCATGGCGACCTTCAGACTCAGACTGCGCAGACAGACGCCGGAGTCGTCGTCGGAAGCCATCCCCAGCATGGTGCCGATGTAGGTGCTCAGGGCCGGCTGGACCTGACAGAAGGTGAAACTGACGACGTCCTTGACCGTCACCTCCTCGGCCGTGAAACGGAAGTACTCCGGCTCGGCCGTGACACGGACCTTCAGGCTGCCCAGCCCGCGCGGGAACTCGGCCACCAGGAGCCCGCCGGGCTCGAGCCGCAGCGACCGCGGCGTGAGGGTGCGGCCATCGGCGAGCTGGGCCTGCAGCAGCGGCGCCGGGCGCGCCAGGAGGTCGCGCTCGGGCGCACCGCCGACCGGACGCTGGCGCAACGCCATGACAGCGCCATCCTCGGCGATCGCCAGCTCGGCACAGCGCGTCTGCAGCCGCAGCAGCTCGCGGCGCTCGACCGTGGCCTCGGCGAGGGTGTAGGTCGCACTCTCGCGACCGGCACGCTGCGCCAGCGCCGCGACCTCGTCGGCACGCAGAGCCCGCCGCCACAGCCGGAGGTCCTGGACCAGGCCGCGGTGACAGTCGCCGCCATCCCAACGACCGACGCGCAGGCTCGGCCCGGCCCCAACCGCTTCATCCCAGCGCGCCTCGCCGACCTTCTTGCCATCGACATAGGTGACCAGGCGCGGCCGCTGGAAACTCACCGCCAGATGGACCCAGCGCTGCTGCGGCAGCGCGCTCAGCATCGGCGCGCTCGTCTCGCGCCAGGCCTCACCCGCGACCCCGGCACGATGACCCGGACGGCCCATGCGGAAACTGCAGGCCTGGTCCCGGACGAAGATCATGAAGCCGCCGGGGTTCCAGCCGCCGTAGAGGATATTCGGGTACTGCCCGGTGCCCTCCCAGGTGACCCATACCGACACCGCCATCGCGTCGGAGCCCTCCAGGCCGGACGGCATCGGCATCTCGACATACGAGTCGACGCCGTTGAGTCTGAGCGCCCGTCCAAAGTCGCCCTGCGCCCAGGCGCCGTTGTGGATGACGCCCTCGGCCAGGCCCGGGGTGGCGTCGGCAGCATAGACGCCCTGCCCCTCGTTCAACGGCCACCACCCGACCAGGCCATCCTCGAGGCCCTGGCCGGTAACCACAGCCGTGCCCAGACCCAGCATGATGCAACAGATGGGCCAACGCATCTCCCAGTCCTCCTGATGCTGCCGCTGCCGCCGCGACCGCCCGGCCCGCCAGCCCCGCCGGACGAACAGACGGTCGCCTTCGCTTCGACTGCCGACCTCTCGGGGCCAGTCTACCCCAAGGCGTGATTACCGTCAAGCCGACCCATCGGGCCGCAGGGCTGATCGGCGATCGCGTCAGCGCTCACCCGGTCACCCTGGAGGGGTGCCAGATCGTAGCCGGGGGTCGCGCGAAAGCACGACCCCCGGAAACACGAACCCACGAACCACGCACCTTGAAGGGGTGCCAGAAACGGACTCTCAACCAGCCCCGCGAGGCCTCGAGACCGCCCTGCCGGGCCTCGCCTCATGGTGCACGTCACACAAGGGAAGGCCTGGCGGTTCAGGAGGCGGCGCGCCCCGTGGTGCCCGCCGCCGTGGCCGCCGGCACCACGTCGATGTGCACCCCCAGCAGCCGCGCCGGCGTGCCGTCGGCATGGCGCAGGGCCACCTCGCCGCGTTCGTGGACCTGGCAGTAGATGCCCCCCTTGTTCCGCAGCCGGTACGTCACCGCGTAGGTCGATGCGTGGTCGTCCAGGTAGGCATCCAAGGCATCCAGCACCCGCGGCAGGTCGTCGGGATGGATCAGCGCTTCCCATGCCATGCGGTTGGCTGGGAGCTCCTCGGGCAGGTACCCGAGGGCCTCGGCGTAGCGGTTGTTGCAGGTGAGCGTCCCGGCATCCAGGTCCCACTCGAAGAGCCGGAGCCGGGCGCCGTCGACGATCTGGTCGAGGCGATGCCGGAGGGCCTCGACCTCGCGCCGGGCAAGCAGGCGCTGCCTGAGCGCCCAGGCCAGCGCCGCAACCAGGCCGCCCTGCACGAGCAGCCCCAGGGCGACGGCCGCGGTAAAGGCCCAGCCGCGCCGGCTGGGCGGTGACGGCCGCGGCCCCGTCGGCGCCGC
>JAGVUW010000852.1 GCA_019136035.1 Verrucomicrobiota bacterium
CCTGGAGGGGTGCCAGAAACGCCTTTGAGGAGAGCCATGGGCTCCACCTACCACAGCCTCCACTACCATGTCGTGTTCAGTACCAAGGAACGCCGCCCACTGATACGCGCCGAGTGGCGTTCACGCCTGCACGAGTACCTCGGCGGTGCCGTGCGGGGGCTGGGAGGCGTGGCCGAGGCGGTCGGCGGGGTCGAGGACCACGTCCACCTGCTGCTCAGCCTCAAGACGACGGCCGTACCCGCGGATGTGATACGCGAGGTTAAGAAGGCGTCGTCGGCGTGGGTGGCGCAGGAGTTCGACCCAGGGTTCACGTGGCAGGATGGGTACGCGGTCTTCTCGCTGAGTTGGACTCATGTCGCGGCGGCGCGGCAGTACATCGAGGGCCAGGAGGAGCACCACCGACAGACGGTGTTCATGGATGAGCTGCGGCGGGCGCTGGAGAGGAACGGGGTGCAGTACGACCCGAAATACCTGCGCTGAGTGCACGGCCGGCTCTGGCATCCCTCCAGGATCCAAGACACGAGAGAACGACGTCTCCGGGGGTATCCTCGCGCCGACGCGCTCGTCAACCCCCGGCTACGCTCTGGCATCCCTCCAGGATGCGCGGAGCGCCCCCCCCCGGCTACGCTGTCCAAGCGCGCTTGTGGCGTCGGGGGCCTATGGGGCCACGCCGTTGTGGTCAGGGCTTGGGGGTGGTGGTGGGCCAGATGAGGAGGGTGCCATCGGCCGAGGCCGAGGCCAGGCGATCGCCGTTGGGTGAGAGTGCCAGGGCGGCGATGCCGGCGCCGTGGCCGGCGAGGTCGGGTCGCGGTTGTCCATCGGGTTGCCAGGACTGCAGCTTCGGCTGGCCGGTGCCGACCCAGAAGCCGGCGCCGGGGCGTGCGGCCAGGGCGTGCACCCAGCCGCCGGCGTTGGGGGCCTCCGGGGTCGCCTCGCCGGCGTTGGTCCAGCGCAGGATGCGGCCGTCGCGGCCGCTGCTCCAGAAGGCGCCGGTGCCATCGGCGGCGAGGCAGCTCACAGTGCCGTGGTGCCGGACCTGGCTCCAGAGCTCACGTCCAGCGGCGACATCCCAGAGCCTTACCGAGCCATCGCGGCCGGCGCTGGCGAGGTGGCGGGCGTCGACGTGGGCCAGGGCCAGGACGCCGCCGCGGTGGCCCTCGAGGACGGTCGCGGCCTCGGCGCCGGGGGCCCAGAGCCGCACGGTGCCGTCGTCGGCGGCGCTGGCGAGGCGTCCATCGTCGAGGTAGCAGAGGGCGCGCACCCAGCCGAAGTGGCCCTTGCGCTCCAGGCGGGGCTCTCCGGTGCCGTCGAATTCGCGGACGATGCCATCCTTGCCGCCCACGGCCAGGCGCGCGCCGTCGGGCGCGGCCGCCACGCAGGCGACGCTCTGCCCGATCGGCAGGACGGCCAGGCCGGCGCCAGTGACGGGGTCCCAGAGCCGCGCGGTGCCATCCTGGGCGCCGCTGAGGACGCGCCCGTCGGGGGTCCAGGTCACGGCCTCGACCGCGGCGGTATGGCGGGCGATGCTCAGGCGCGGGGCACAGTCGGCGACGGCGCTCTCGACCAGGCAGTGGCCGACTTGATAGGAGAGCAGCCAGCGGCCGTCCGGGGAGCACTGCAGGTTGCGGGCGTAGGACGCATGGGGGAACCACCTCGCCAGGACCTTGCCCTCGTGGCGCTGCCAGCGCCGGACCGAGCCATCGCGGGAACCGGTGAAGACCTCGTCTGGGTCGACGCCGTAGGCCTGGCCGGTGACGGCGCCGCCGTGATGGCCCGAGAAGCGCTTCAGGATGGCCATCGATTCGACATCCCACTCGGTGCCTGAGCTGCGCTCGGCGGCCAGGACGCGTCGGCCGTCGGGCGAGGCGGTCAGTTCGTAGATGCTGTAGCCGGTCTTCGGCGACTGCAGAAGCGTGCCGGCGGTCAGGTCCCAGAACTCGATGGCGTAGTAGCCGCCGCCGGCGACGGCGCGGGTGCCCCCGAGGCCGTAGGCGACGCTGTCGTAGTAGGTGAGTGCGCCCTGGAGCGCGAGGCGTTCCTTGCCCTCGGCGGCGTCCCACTCCTTGAGGGTCGGGGGCATGCGTCCGGCGCTGAGGAGTCTCTGGCCATCGGGCGAGAAGCGCACGCAGCGCATGGCGGCCTGGCCGCTGGCCCAGCGGCGGCGTTCCTGGCCGGTTGCCAGGTCGGCGAGGCAGAGGGTGCCGTCGCTGCCGGCGAGGACCAGGGTCGCGCCGTCCGGGGCGACGTCGAGGCTGACCGGCGAGAGGGGCAGTTCGAGGCGTTGGACGACCGACCCGGTGGCCATGTCGAGGCGTTCGAGGGTACGCCCGTAGAAGGCCATCACCTGGCCGTCGGGCAGGTAGCGCGCCTCGCGCAGGGAGGCGTAGCGCAGGCGCTGGCTGCCCAGGCGCTGGCAGGCGCCGGTCGGCAGGGGATCGCCGAGGGCATCCACGGCCTCGGCGCCGCCGAGCCCGGCCGACGCCAGCGCCAGGAACAGCACCCACACCGCCAGGAGGTCGCGTCGGCTCATGGTCATTCCTCCAGAGTGCCGTCCGGACCGCAGAGGTTCCGGGAGATGTGGGTGTTGCCGCCCGAGAACAGGGCGTCCTTGGTCGAGGCGTGGGCGAAGCGGTTGTGGTGGATGCGGGCCCATTGGCTGGGTGTGCCGCGGATGCCGATGGCGCGGCGTTGGGGGTCCATGAAGGTATTGTGGTGGATATGGATCCAATCCCCGGCGATGTCGGTGCCGTCGCCGCGGTCGCGGCCGCCGTGCATATCGGCGTGGTGGCTGGTGGCGTTGGGCCCGAACCAGTTCCAGGCGGCCTCGTAGGCATCGCCGGGCGAGCCGCTGGAGGCGATGGCATGGCGGCACCAGTCGAAGCGGTTGGCGATGATGAAGCAGTTCGAGCCGCCGGTCGAGACCCCGTAGCCGAAGCCGGAGAGCTGGCAGTGGTGGATGTGGTTGTGGTGGATGCGCACGTCACCGCCGCCGCCGACGCCGATGCCGACGCAGTTCCAGTTGTAGATCTCGCAGTTGTCGACGGCGCTGTCGTGGTGGCTGATACTGATGGCGCGGGACATCGTCCCGATGCGCTCGGGTCCGGCGTAGGGCCCCTCGAGGCGCAGGCCGGTGATGCGCACGCGATCGCCGCCGCTGCGTAACAGCGGGCTGGTCGTACGCAGGGAGGTGAACAGCCGCGCCCCGAGCGAGCCCTCGTGGCCGCGGGTGCCCGCCAGGGTGACGCCGGTGGGGACCGTCAGGTTGGACTGGCCGGTGAGGTCGATCTCGACGCCGTCGGGGATCAGGATGACCTGGCCGTCGGTGGCCTGCCGCAGAGCCGCCAGGAGCTCCTCGGCGGTACGAACAGTGATATCACCACGCGTCCGGATGTCGCGGTAGCCCGGCCCGCCGCCGATCGGGTCGCCGGTCGGGTTGGCCTCGCAGCCGAAGGTCTCGGTCTCCGCGCCTCGTGCCGCCAGGCAGCACAGGGCCATGGCAAGGGCGCTCAGCCAGCGTCGACAGGCGATCATGGCAGACCCTCCTCATAGCGGCCCACGGGCCGGTCCCGGCCGCGAGACACCACCGCCGGCAGGCCGGGAAGCCGCACCGCTGCGGCCTGCGTCGCGCCGACGGCCCGGCGCGGATGCCGCGCCCGGCCCCCGGAGACGGAAGCCAGGCACGGTCCGGGCATCGCATCACGGAGCCTACCATCGGCCTCGCGAGGACGCCTGTCCAGTCGTCGGCCGATTTCGACCGGACGGCCCCAACGTCCCCACACGGCGGGCAGATGGCAAGACGGCCTGCCGGAGGCTATAGAGAGTCATGGCCTTCGCCATGGCCAAAGCGCCGCCCATCGGGAGGCGCGTCCGCACCGGATGGGCCCGAAAGGAGACACGATGCAGCCGTTCAGGGTGTTACTCTCCGCCGCCGTGTTGACGTCTCTGGCGGTCGTGCCGGCCCAGGAGCT
>JAGVUW010000703.1 GCA_019136035.1 Verrucomicrobiota bacterium
GCATCGCCTACACCAACGGCCAGGCGTCGTTCATCGTCGATGGCCAGGTGACCACGCCGCTGTTCCGCCGGCACATCCTCCTGGCCGACCCGGAGCGCCTCTACAACGGCCGGGAACACAGCGGCATCGGCATCTACTACACCATCCAGCAGAAGGCCAACCTGGTCTCGCCCGAAGCCGACTTCGACACCATCGACCAGCGCATCCGCAGCGAGCTCTCGACCTCGCCGGACTCGCGGATCATCGTGGCCTTCTCGCTGTGCGCCGGGTCCGACTGGCTGCAGGAGCACCCGGACGAGCGCCTCATCAACGCCTTCGGCAAGCCCGATGTGGTCTCGTACGCATCGGCGACGTACCTCGCGGCCTGCCTCAACTACCTCGACCGGGTCATCGACTTCCTCCGCAGCCGCCCCTACTGGGACAAGATCATCGGCCTGCAGCCGCATACGCACGGCATCGGCGACTCGGTCATGGGCGGCACCGTCGGCAACACCTGGCAGGCGGACCGCGGCAGGATCACCGCCGGCGACTTCAATCCGCAGGCGATCGAGCGGTTCCGGGAGTTCCTGAGGGCCAGGTATGGCAACGACGTGCAGGGCCTGCGGGCGGCCTGGAGGAAGCCCGAGGTCACCTTCGACACGGCCCGGCCTGACATCCGTGAACTGGTGGCCGAGGGCAAGGACGGCAACATCTTCCGGGATCCCGCCGAGGGCATGATGACCTTCGACTACGCCGAGTTCCTGCCGACCCTGCTGGGGACCTTCAACCGCCGCATGGCGCGCTTCGTCAAGGACGAGACCGACTGGCAGAAGATGGTGTTCATCCACTACGGCTACCTCATCGAACACATGCGCGGGCTGAATAACCCCGGATCCCAGCTCAACAACAACAACTACGACCTGACGCAGCTCCTCCGCGACCCCGCCATCGACGGCTACATCGGCGCCCCCAACTACGACTACCGGCGTGCCGGCACGCCCATGGTCAACTACTTCGCCTGGAGTACGTACCGCCTGCACGGGCGGATGTACCTGCCGGATGACGACCACCGCTACCACGTCGCCGGGACCAAGCTCTACGGCAGACTGCGCAGCCTGCGCGAGACGCGCGCCATCATCCGGCGCAACGTCGGCGCCTACATCACGCGCAACGTCGGCGCCTGGTTCGCCGATATGAGCCGCGGCGACGGGCGGTCCGGGGTGTCCTGGACCGGCGAGCCGGAGGTCGCAGACCTGATCGGTGAGATGAACCGTGTCTACCGGCAGGCCATCGAGACCGGCTATGTCTCGGCCTCGGAGGTGGCGGTGTTCTTCAGTGCCGAGAGCAACCGCTTTCTGGATGTCTACTACGGCCCGACCCTGATGAACAACCTGATCCAGTGGATGTACTACCCCGAGTTCTTCCGCCTGGGCGCGCCCTTCGATGTCTACCTCGCCGAAGACCTGACGCACCCGGACCTGCGCCGGGACTACAAGCTGTACGTGATGATGAACGTCTATCACCTCACCGAGGCGCAGCGCGCCGCGGTGGAGGCCCTGAAGCGCGACGGCCATACCATCCTGTGGTTCTACGCGCCCGACTACGTCGGCCGCGACGGCCTGTCGGCAGCGCGCATCGCCGCCATCACCGGCATGGCCGTCGAGCAGCTCGACGGCCGCGAGCAGATGGCCGCCACGGTCGCGCCCTCGGGGCACCCGCTCGCGGCGGGCCTCGGCAATGACGACACCCTCGCGGCACGGGGCTTCACCGTCCCGGCCACAGCCCGTCTGCACCCGGCCGAGTTCGGGCCGCGCTTCAGGATCACGGATGGCGACGCGGCCGTCATCGCACGCTTCGCCGACGGCCAGGGCGCCCTCGCCGCACGCGACTTCGGCGACTGGAAGTCGGTCTACTCGGTGGTGCCGCGCCTGGAGGCGCCGATGCTGCGCAACATCCTGCGCTGGGCCGGCGTGCATATCTACACCGAGGACCCGGTGACCCTGGACGCCAATCGCAACGTCCTGGTCGTCCACAACGGCTATGAGGCGGCCAGAGACGTGGCCCTCGCCCTGCCCCGCAAGGCCGACGTCGTCGACGCCCTGACCGGCACTCCCCTGGCGTCTGGAACCGACGCCCTGACCCTGCGCCTCGAGAAGGCCGACACCCGCGTGCTGTTCCTCAAATAGGCGCTCGCCGGCGGCCCCGGTGCCGCCCGCGATCTGGGCCCAGACCGTCTCCACACGCACAGGCACCGGCCATGGCAAGGCGAACCACCGCTCGCCACCGGTGCGGAGCGCGAGTGTCCACAGACGCGAAGGCGTCCACGAGCCGCCACGGCATCGACAGCACAACGACGCGATGTTTCATACGAGGGTGGCCAGGCGAGCCCTGACGCGATCGTCGGTCGGCGCTGGACTGCCTTGAGCCGTGCTTGCATTGCGCCCGAGCCCGTCGTATGGTTCGCGGCTCCGAGTATCCACCCAGACACCAGAGACGCCGCGACGCATCCCCGGCCGCGCCCGCGGCCCATGAAGAAAGGCCCGCCGATGATGTCCAGGACCCTGCGCAGCACCGCTCTGATCGCCGTGGCGGCCCTCGGCCTCGCCGCCGCCGACAGCATCACCCTCACCGACGGCCGCCGCTACGAGGGCACGGTCGTGGCCCGCGACGGGGTCTACACCGTGAGCAGCGGCGGGAAGCTCTTCCAGTTCCGGTCCGACGACGTCCAGGAGTTCGCCGGCAAGGTGGTCACGCCGGTGGTGACGATCAGCACCGACAAGGGCGACCTGCGGGTGGCCCTGTTTGAGGACCAGGCGCCGAACACGGTCGCCAATCTCATCACCCTGGCCGAGCAGGGCTTCTACAAGGGCATGAGTTTCCACCGCATCATCCCGGGCTTCATGGCTCAGGGCGGCTGCCCGAACAGCAAGGACGGCGCCACCGGCATGCCCGGCACCGGCGGCCCGGGCTACAGCATCGCCGACGAGATCGCCACCGGGCTGACCCACAGCGGCCGCGGCGTCCTCTCCATGGCCAACAGCGGCAAGGATACCAACGGCAGCCAGTTCTTCCTGTGCTTCGCGCCGGCGCCGCATCTCGACGGTAAGCACACCGTCTTCGGCAAGGTGGTCGCGGGCTTCGAGGTCCTCGACGCCCTGGAAGCCATCGGCAGCGACGCCGGGACGCCCTCGGCGCGGGTCGTCTTCGACATCAAGGTTGTGGCCAAGCGCGACCACGCGTACGCCGTCAAGAAGCTCTGAAGCAGGCGCAGAGGTGGTCCGGCCGGCCGCAGGGCTCGAGGGGCGGTGCGGCCTGTCGGCAGTGCGGCACTCGCAGCGGGCAGCCGCGCTCGTAGAACCGGCAGTAGCTCGGCGGGTCGACCGGGCTGGGGACGTCGCCCTCCAGGGGGAGGGGCTGGCGGCGCCGGCGCGGGTCCGGCCGCGGCACCGCCGAGAGCAGGGCCCGGGTGTAGGGGTGGCGCGGGTTGTCGAAGAGCTCTGCCGTCGGCGCCAGCTCGACGATCTGGCCGAGGTACATCACGGCCACCCGCGTGCTGAGGTGACGCACGACGGAGAGGTCGTGCGCGATGAACAGGTAGCTCATCCCCATCTCGGCCTGGAGGTCCTGCAGCAGGTTGATGATCTGCGCCTGCACCGAGACATCCAGGGCGCTCACCGCCTCGTCGCAGACGACGAAGGCCGGCTCCAGGGCGATGGCGCGCGCCACCCCGACGCGCTGGCGCTGGCCGCCGCTGAACTCGTGCGGATAGCGCCAAAGGGCATCGCTGGGCAGGCCGACCCGGCGCGCTACCGCCTCGACGCGGTCCGCCAGGGCACTGCCGCGCAGGCCGCGATGCACGCGCAGGCCCTCGCCGATGATCTCCTGCACCGTCAGACGCGGATTCAGCGAGCTGTACGGGTCCTGGAAGATGATCTGCAGGCGCGTGCGTTCCTGCCGCATGGCGGCGCGCGAGAGCTCGCGCAGGTCG
>JAGVUW010000844.1 GCA_019136035.1 Verrucomicrobiota bacterium
GGCCAGGACCACCGCGTCCATGTCGTGCTCGAGAAAGCGGTCGAAGTCGGTGTACGCCTCGACGCCCCAGCGCGACGCCTCGCTGCGCAGCTTCTCCTCCCAGGTGTCACAGACCGCCACCAGGCGGAAGCCCAGCGCGGCGGCGTTCATGAACGTCCGGCCACGACCGACGCCGACCACACCGACGCGAATCGGGCTCTCGGATGCTACCATGTCCAGACTCCCTTCCTGCGGCTCCGCTCGGGCCGTCTTCAGAGCTGCGTCGAGCCGCGCTGCCGCAGGGCCTCGACGGCCTCCTTGACACGCTGGGCCTGCGCCTTCGGCACCACCAGAACGCCGTCGGGACTGGCCACCACGACCAGATCGCGCACCCCGACCACCGCCACCGCCATCCCGGCCGCGCCAGGGCCATTCACCACGATGCAGCCATCGCAATCGACCAGCACCGGCGCTCCCACGGCGACATTGCCACGGTCGTCCGCCGGCAGCGAGCGCTCGAGCGCGTCCCACGCGCCAATGTCATCCCAGGCAAAGCGCCCGGGGACCACCAGGACGCGCCGGGCCTTCTCCATGAGGGCGTAGTCGATGGAGCGGTCCGGCAGCGCCGCGAAGGCCGCGTCGGCCGCCGCCTGGTCGCCGCAGGCCAGCGCCGCGGCCATCACCCGGCACGCGTGTGCGTACGGGGGCGCCGCGTGCGTGAATTCGTCGAGGAAGACACTCAGACGCCAGAAGAACATGCCGCTGTTCCAGTAAAAGCCGCCCTGGGCCAGGTAGCGCGCGGCCGCTTCGGCATTCGGCTTCTCGTGGAAACGCCGCACCGCCAAGACCCCGGGGCCGCCGGCGGCCACCGGCGCGCCGGCCTCGATGTACCCATACCCGGTCTCGGGACGAGTCGGCTCGATGCCGATCGTCACCAGGGCATCCTGCGCCTCCGCCGCGCCCATGGCCGTCGCCAGCGTCGCCTGGAAGGCGGCCGGATCGAGTATCCGATGGTCAGCCGTCAGAATGCCCAGGACGATGTCGTCGGCCGCCGCCCCCAGCGCCGTCTGGATCGCCGCGGCCGCATAGACCAGACAGCCGGCCGTGTTGCGCCGGCAGGGCTCACCCAGAATCTGCGCCGGCGACAGGACCGTCCCCGCCGCCCGAATCGGCTCGACCAGATGGCGGCCCGTAACCACAAAGACGCGCTCGGGACCGACCAGCCCGGCGGCGCGGTCGATGGCCTGCTCAAGCATGGAGCGGTCCGGATCGGCCAGACGCAGGAGCTGCTTCGGACGACGCTCCCGCGACAGCGGCCAGAAACGCTGCCCGGACCCCCCCGCCATAATGACAATGACGCGCTCCATGATGGTGGTTCTCCGGATCGAAGGGTGGACCCTGCCAGTGCGTAGCATCTTAGCGCACATTGCCGACGACGCAAGGCCGACCGCGACCGCAGCGCGGCCATCCTGGAGGTCGGAGTTTCCTCCGCTGGCCGGCGCCGGCCAGGGGAGGCGAATCCATCAGGGCGCCGCCGGGGCCGGCAGTGCCGGCAGCGGCAGCGCCCGCGCCGCCGCCATCTCGGCGGCACTCAACGGAGCGCGATAGCGCGCCGGCGGCATCAGGACATAGAACGGCGAGCCGAACTCGACCCGGCTCAGCGTCGCCAGGCGGTGGTCCAGGGGGACCTGCCCGCGCGCCAGACGACGCTGGAAGGCCGACCAGGCAAGGAGCGCCACGCGGCCCGTCGAGGCCGAGACGATCGGGCCGGTCGGGCTGCCGGCCTGGTTGAACAGCCACGACCCGGCCGTGCTGTCAAAGCTCGCCAGCAGCGAATCGGCCTGCAGCCGCGCCGTCACCGGGTCGGCCGCCGATGCCACGGCACGCTCGGCGGCCTCCAAACGGCGCTGCAGCTCCGCCAGCGTCGGCGCCGCGAAGACCTCGGGCGTGGTCACCGCCTCAATCGCGTCCAGCACCGCGGTGAAGCCGCCCTCGCTGACCAGCCGGTCGTCCGGCGGCTGACGCTCGCCCTTGGTCATCAGGAAGGGCTTCCCATCCACCGGGTCGTAGTAGGTGTGCCAGCCCCAGCGGGTCTTCTCGGGGTTGAGGAAGACGCGCTGGTCGAGCATCCACTGGCGCCACTTCCGGCAGGGCTCCAGGTAGCGCTCGTCGCCGGTGATGCGGTAGGCCAGCATGAGCATCTGCGGCGCCGAGTGGATGCCCTCGGAGAGCGCCACCGCGTCCGGCTCGAAATGCCGCGCCTTGATCGGGCGGTTATCCTCGTCGTACTGCTGCGCCCAGCCCTTGGCAGCGCCGTCGATGAAGGCGCTGACCAGCCAGTCGGCGGCCCGCAGGAAGCTCTGCAGGTACACCGGGTCGCCGGTGCGGCGGTAGACCAACAGCATGACCTGCATCTGGTCGGCGGTGGTCTCGTCGTTGATCTCGCCGGCACGCAGGTACTCGCGACGCGCCGCCTGGCCGCACTGGAGCTTCAGGTTGTAGTGATGCGACCAGGACCCGCGCGGGTTCTGGCTGCGAAGGATGAACGCGGCACCGCGGTCCGCCGCCGCGCGGTACTCGGCCTTGCCGGTGACCTCGGCCAGCAGCCAGAGGAAGAGGGTCGGATGCGACTGCACGTGGTCCTCCAGCGGCGCCACGTCGGTCCCCGTGAGGACCTCGTACTCGTCGCGGTCGGCGCGGTAACGCGCGCAGTACGGCCAGTGCCCCTCGGGAGCCTGCAGACGCAGCAGGGCCGCCGCCGTGCGCTCGGCCGCCGCCAGCCACGCGGGTTCGTCCAGGGCCAGGTGACCCAGCAGAAGGAGCTGCGCCGAACGCGTGCTGTTGCCATCCTTGGAGCCGTTGAAGAAGTTCCGGGTGTACGGAATCACCACCTTGGTCGAGAGGAACGACATCCGGCTCGGCCAGGCCGTCGAGAAGGCCCAGCCACCGACCTGCTGAAGCTCAACCACCAGATTGAGGTGCTGCCGGACCGCCGCCTCGAGCGCCGCACCCATCGGGTCGTCAGCCAGGTGACGCGCCGGCACCGGACGCGCTACCGGCACCGCCACCGGCGGCACTGCCGCCGGCCGGCGGCCCGCGCCTGCCTCCGTCGGCAGACGCCCGTCGATGACCAGGTCGTCAATCTCGCCATCGAAGCCGCGGGCGCTCGCATGGCCGATGCTCGGCGGCGTCCCCAGCAGCAGACAGAGCCACGGCGCCGACCGGAAACTCACCGCGGCCTCACGGAGGTCGTCACCCACGCCCAGCCAGACACGGCCCGCCGCACGGTCCCAGCCCAGACGCACGAAAACCCACGACGACGCCGAGAGACCCCCGACCGGAACCGCCACCGGGACCGCGTCCGGCGTGCCCACTTCGTACGGCGTGCCCATACGGATGAACGAGGGGGTGATGCGGCGGTCGTGAAACTGGTACTCGGCCAGAGCCAGGGTGTTGTCCGCACGCTTGACCAGCGCCAGGCCGGTGCCCTCGTCGTCCGTCGGGATCAGACACTCGCCTACCGACGGCGCCAGTACCAGGAGCCACGAGTCCTGCCCATCCGACCAGTGACGACGCCCCCCGCAGCGCACCCAGAAGCCAATCGTGCCGCGATCCTGCGGCACGTTGACACCGTCGACGATGTACGCCGACTTGTCGCCCACCAGACGGCTGCGGCCGTCGGGGAGGTCGTCGTGACCGCCAAAACGCAGACACGACCCGCGCCCCTCACCCGCCGGAACCAGCGCCACATTGCCGGCCGCTACGAAGGGATTGGCGGCGCCCTGACAGGCGTGCACACTCTCATCAAAGGGCGCCACAAAGGCCAGCGGCGCCGCCTCCTCCGCCGCCACCAGAACCGCCGCCAGAGCCACCCAGCAACCCAGAATCATCCGCATCATCGGCGTCTATGCCTCCAGATTCACCCGGAATGCCGCCCGGCCACACCCACTCGACAGAGCCACCCCGCGCG
>JAGVUW010000834.1 GCA_019136035.1 Verrucomicrobiota bacterium
CAGAGAAAGCCGCACCAGACGAGCAGCCCGATGCAGGTGACGCTGAGGACTACCGTCAAGCGTTTATAGCCGGTGACACCCATCGTGTTCATGTCACTCTGTCGCCGAGGTTGCCATCGCACAGGCACGGCGACCTGTCTGCCCATGGATTCGTGTGACGCCTTGGGGCGTTGCCTCCTCCCAGGAGGGCCTTGGGGCTCTTGCTCTACTCCACCTCGATCTCGAGGCTCGACAGGCGGGCGCGGGTTCCGGCGCCCGGGGCGAAGGCGAGACCGAGCACGACGTCGGTGCGACCGGCGAGATGCTTGGTCAGGTCGAGGGTCTGACGCTTCCAGCCGTTGACATCGACGCGCTGCACGGTCTCCCAGGTGGCGCCGCGGTCGAAGGAGACCCGCCACTCCAGCCAGCCCGCGGGCTCGTTGCTGTCGTAGGTCAGGGCCTCGACCGCGGCCCGTGTGATCGGGGCGGCGGCGCGAACGTACCACGCCGCGGTGGCGCCGCTGCCATAGAGGTAGCCGTCGTCGACGCTGCCCGACCAGCGCAGCCCCTCGTTAAGCACCATGCGTGCGAGACTGATGGGCTTGAGTGCGAAGGTGTCACGGCGGAAGAGCCCGTCCCAGGGATCGAGGGCGGTCTGACCGAGCACCAGGGCCGTGGCCTCGAGGAGCGCGCGCACCGGCGCGCCCTTGTACTGCGTGCTCCAGTAGCGCGCCAGGTCATAGCCGCGGATGCGCTCCAGTGCCGCCAGCTCAGTCTCCTGCGCCTTTGCCAGTGCCGCCCGCTGCGCATCGTCGAGCGCGCCATCCAGGCCGTCGAGGATGGCCTTCATGGCATACCACGCACCGATCATCTCCATCGCGTCGATCGAGCGCTGGACCTGGAAGCGCTGCGCCGCCGTAGCCGCCTTGGGGAGTGCCAGGTCGAGCCGTGCCCGCGCCCGGGCGATGCGCTCCGGCGGGAAGAGGTCGGGGATCTCGTCCATGCCGCCGCGGGCCCGCAGGGCCGGATTGGCGGCCGCCTCGCGCAGGATCCCCAAGTAGGCGCGCATGTCATCGGCCGCCGGGCCGTAGAGTCCCGCGACGTAGCCATCCATCAGCGCCGCGGCATCCTGGGTCGGATTCCAGCACAGCTCGCCGGTCAGGTACCACCCGATTTCGGCGCCCTCACTGCGGTACTCCAGCTCGGCGTTGAGGCCGTTGACGTGTCGCCCGTTGAGGTACTGGATGTCGCCCGCCACTGCCGGCCCCATGGGCCACAGCGCCCAGTAGCGGCCGTAGTACTCGCGCAGGAACATCTGCTCGCTGACCGCGCCCCAGGCATCCACGTAGCCCTTGAAGGTCACGTTCGCGCTGGAGAGCGGGTCGGCGATCGGGCGCAGGTTGTCGAAGCAGTAGTGCGCGAGGACGACGAGGACATTGTCATCAGGGTCGGCATAGGTCGGCGGCTCGACGCAGCCGGCATAGGCATAGAAGGCCAGCCAGCGGTTCGGGTGCTTCTCTTTGACGCGTCGCGCCACGGCGTTGACGAAGGTCACCACGCGATCCGCCTTGCCCTTCTCGGTGCCGCGCGCCGCCGGCGGGTCGAGTGCCTCGCACGGTGCGCAGTGGCACCAGCCGTAGCCGTCGTTTGGTGAGAGCGAGAACGACTGCAGGTCGGGGTTCTCATCGAAGGCGGCGTTGGCGGCGTCCGCGAAGATGCGGATGACCTCCTCATTGCTGGTGCACAGTTGACCGTCCGGGACGCGCCGGCCGTCGCGTTCGGCGAAGTACTCCGGGTGGGTTGCCATGTACTGCTCGGCCGGCACCACATGGAGGAAGCTATGGCCAAAGCGCACCGGCACGCCAGTGGCCATACGGTTGCGGCGCAGCCACTGCTGGAGTTCCTCGGTGGCGGCCTGGTAGTCCTCGGGGGCCTCGTCCTTGATCCGCCCGAGCGCCGAGTACCACAGGGAACGGTGTACCCACGCCGGACGGTCGAAGCGGTCCCAGCCCGCCAGGCGCGGCGTCGCCAGGCGCGGGATGACCGCCGCGTGCGGACCGGGCATGAACCAGCGGCAGCCAAGCTCCCGCAGCCAGCCGTAGGCCGCGTTCATGTGACCGCCCTCGCGCCGCCCGCACAGGAGGAGCGTGTCGTCGTCGAGCGAGCGGATCAGGTAGCCGTCGAAGCCGATGCGCTCCGGCGTCAGTTCGGACCGCACGGCCGCGGGCGCGAACTCATCCCCAAGCAGCACCGCCGGGCCCTCCGGCGGCGTTGCGGCGACCTGCACCGGTACGGCCGCGCCGGTCATCTCCTGCAGCGTCGCCGCGAGATCCGCGGCGACCGCACGGCGATCGTCCGGGCATTCCAGCGGCACGACCACCGAGAGCGCCCAGGCGCCGGCACTCGCCGTCAGCAGCGCCACCGCGGCCAGCCTCATCATTGTCCGTACTCGCTCGTGCATCACGTGTGACTCCTGTGGGGCGTTCTCGTGTGAGACATCGCGTCGTTGTGCTGTCAATGCCGTTGCGGCTCGTGGACGCCTTCGCGTCTGTGGACACTCGCGCTCCACACCGGTGGCGAGCGATGTTCGGTCTGGCCAAACTCATCGTCGCACTATAGTCGGGACGGTTGCCGAGGTCACCAGCCGGGTGAGAGGATCCAGACAATCTCGAGCCGATCCGTAACCACGAAAAGCACGAAAGACACGAACAGGATAGGATTGGACAAGAGAGACCCGACACGCGCACGGCGGCGGGCGCATGCCGGACTGTCTTGCCGCTCTCACCTCTCCCAATGTCCTCCAGTTCGTGCTTTTCTCCGCCCAAGCTGCATTGGCAGCACGTCAGCCCTGGCTCAGCCAGGCCTCGTCGAAGATCGCCATATCGAGATCCGACGTCATCGGCCGCACATCGCGGTAGTGGCTGATCCCGAGAAGGATGCGGCCGTCATCGAGCTGGATCATGCCGTGGTTGCTGAGCTGGTTGGTCCCGGACTCCTCCGCGATCACCCGCGGCGCGGACCAGCGTCGCCCGCCATCCGGTGACAGCGCCGCCACCAGCGGATAGCGCGGCCGCTGTGTGGTCGACGAGACGTTATTGTACACCACCAGCAGGTTGCCGCTCTGCAGCCGGATCATACGCGCCATCGATTCCGGCGCGGTGAGCGGCGAGGGCTCCGAGGCGCTCCACGTCTCGCCGCCGTCCGCGGAGGTGGTCTGGTAGAGGCAGCCGGCCTTGGTGCGGAACAGCGCGAAGAGCCGCCCGGGCTCGACCTCCGCGATCTGTATCTCCATCGCCCCGCGCGGGGTGTCGGCCGTGATCTCGCTGCTGCGCCGCCAGGTCCGCCCGCCGTCATCGGAGAGCAGGCAGGCGATCGTGTAGTGCTGGCGCCGAGTCGACGGGTCGCTGCGCGCCGGATCCATGAACATGAAGGCCGCCACAATCCGGCCGCTGCGCAACTGCAGAAGCTCATCCACCGAGCCGTAGAAACCGCCCCCGGGGAGGTCCTTGCCGCCGGTGAACTGGGCGTGGGGCAGTTCATGGCCGTGGTCGAAGCTCCGGCCGCCGTCCGTCGACCGCCGGATGACGACGTGCGTGCGGGCCTCGAAGTAGTTGCTGCCCGCGGTCGCCACCCGCCGCGCCTCGTCCACCACGATCCGGTGGCGGACCTGCTGCACCAGCATGATCGCCTCGGCGCTGTCGCGCAGTCGCAGGATCATCCCGGTGAGCGGCCCCGCCGGGTAGTCCGCCAGGTACACCTGCGGGGCCGACCAGGTCAGACCGCGATCACGCGACGACGCGTAGAGCGTCACCGCGTTGTCGGAGCACTCGTCAAAGTCGTAGGCGCTCCAGCAGACCCGCACCTCGCCATCGGCGAACTGATGGAAGCCCGGGTTCTGGTGGTAGTCCGCGCCGATGCCGCCGCGGATGAACGAGAAGACCTCGAGC
>JAGVUW010000172.1 GCA_019136035.1 Verrucomicrobiota bacterium
GGCGGCCCGGAGTTCCCGGGTGTCCTGCGGGTCGGCGATCTGCCCTACACGGCCGCCCTGCTCTGCCCGCGGCCGCTGACGGTGCTCGGCGAGCTGCCGCCGTCATGGTCCTACACCGAGGCCGCCTGCCGGGCCCAGGGCGCCGTGATGACCCGCCTGGCCACCCTCGCCGAGTGGGCGCCGCAGTAGGCCGCCGGTCACGTCCACCGCGGCTGGGCACATAGGTCCACGGCGCCGTCCGTGGACCTCCCCGGGGTCCGGGCAGGAGGCGGCGCAGGCCGCAGCGCGGGTGGACTGAGTGGACTGAGTGGACCGAGTGGACGATGGAGATGACACCGGGACCCCTCGCCGACGCGCGGGTTGGGGTTCGGGGCTCCAAAGCCGGATGCTGTGGTCGCACGGCCGCCCTTCTCCACATACTCCCCGCCCACGGACACACCTCCTCTCTGCCTGCCTTCCCTTGGCGGCATGGCGGGAAAACGCCTTCCGCCTTTCGTGTCCTTCGTGTCGTTCGTGGTCCAGGTCCCTCCCTGCCGATGGGCGCATTGGCACCGGCCTGCTCGGCGCGGTATGTTCGCCGCCATCATCGGCCGGGGCCCTGCCGCGACGGCGGTCGGTCCGACAGCGCGGCTGCCCGGCCCGCACGTAAGGATGGCTTCCCATGGACGACCTCAGGATCCTGGTGACCGCGGATATCTGCCCGAACTTCGGCCTGGAGGACGAGATCCTCGCCGGCGATGGCGCGCGTCTTCTGGGGCCGGTGAAGCACCTCATTGACAGCGTCGACCTGGCCATCGGCAACCTCGAGACGCCGCTCTGCGACCAGGCGGCGCCGATTCCGAAGTGCGGCCCGAACTTCATCTGCAAGCCGGCTCTTGCCAAGGCCCTCCGCGACCTCGGCTTTGGCTGTCTGACCCTGTGCAACAACCACGTCAACGACCAGGGCACGCAGGGCCTGGAGCAGACCCTGCGCGTCCTCGACGAGGCCGGCATGCCGCATTGCGGTGCCGGTCTGACGCATGAGGAGGCCTGCCGCCCGGTGGTCTTCCGGATCGGCGACCGCACCCTGGCGGTGTTCAACTTCGGCGAGGGCGAGTTCGCCCAGGCGCAGGAGGACGGCCCCGGCGCGGCGCGTCTCGACGCCTGGTGGCCCGAGCGCAGCGTGCAGTCGCTGCGCGACCAGGTCGACGTCATCCTGGTGGTCCTCCACATCGGTAACGAATACCAGCCGATACCCTCGCTGGTGACGGCCGACTTCTGCCGTCGTCTGGCCGCCGCCGGCGCCGACGCGGTGGTCGCACACCACGCCCACATCCCGCAGGCGACGGAGCTCCACGACGGCGTGCCGATCTGCTTCAGCCTGGGCAATTTCCTCTTCGGCTACCCGTTCACGCCGGAACGCTTCGCGGCGCAGCCGTGCTGGTTCCTCGGCAGCGCCGCCGAGATCGTCTTCCCGGTCGGCGCCCCGGCGCAGATGACCCTGCATCCTTTCCGCCAGACCGCCTCGCGCGCCCTGGCGCCCCTCTCGGCGCGCGGCCAGGATGCCTTTGCCGAGTACCTCCGGCGCTGCGAGGGCATCCTTGCCGACCCGGCCACGCACCAGCGCTTCTGGGAGCAGGAGGCCCGCCAGCTCTTCAAGGGCCACCGCAAGGCCCTGCCGCAGTACACCGCCGACCTCAACAGCGAGGACCCGGCCAAGGCGCACCGTGCCGCCACCATCCTCTACAACCTGGTGCGGTGCGATGCGCATCATGAGGTCCTGCGCCGTGGCTTCCGGCTCATGTACGAAGGCCGCATCGCCGACGACACGGCGACCCAGGCCGACCTCGACGCCCTCGCGGCCCTCGTCCGCGACTGCTTCGCCGACTGACGGCGCCGCCGCCCGGCGGCGCGCCGTGCGTCAGGCGTCCGGCCTGGCCAGGCACGCTGCCGGCGCCCGTGAAAGAGCCCCTGACCATGCACCTCGAGCACCCCATCACCTTCCAGCCGAGCGGCCGGAGGGTCCACGTCCTGGCCGGCACCTCGCTGCTGGAGGCCGCGGCCCGTGCCGGCGTCCTGCTGCGCAGCCCCTGCGGTGGCGGCGGCACCTGCGGCAAGTGCCGTGTGCGTGTGGTGCGCGGCGCCGTGCCGCCGACGCCGGCCTGCGTGCGGCTCTTCTCGCCCGCCGAGATCGCCGCGGGCTGGCGCCTGGGCTGCCAATGCGCGATCACCGGCGAGGCGACCATTGCGGTGCCGCCTGAGTCGCTCCTCGAGAGCGAGGCGCAGATCCTCGTCAGCGACTCGGGCGAGCGCGTCCACGGCCAGCCGGCCCTCGACAAGCGCTACCTCGAGCTGCCGGTGCCCGACCTCGCCGTGCCCCTGGCCGACCTCGAGCGCATCGGCCAGGCCATGCCGATCAGCGAGGTCGACCTCGCGACCCTCGCCAGCCTCCCGGAGCGCCTCCGCGCCACCGGCTTCCGCGGCACCGCGGTGACCTGCGAGGGGCGCCTGCTGGACTGGGAGCCGGGTCACACCGAGGGCTCGGCCTGGGCGGTGGCCTTCGACCTCGGCACGACGACACTGGTGGCCACCCTGCTGAACACCGCCGACGGCAGTGAGGCGGGCGTGGTCGCGGCGATGAATCCACAGATCGGAATTGGCGATGACGTCATAAGCCGCATCGCCGCGGCCCGCGACTCGGCCGCCAACACGCTCGAGATGCAGGCGATGCTGTCGCGGGCTCTGCAGGAACTCATCGAGCAGCTCTGCCGGGGTGCCGGGATCACCGCGGCGCAAGTCTACGAAGTCAGCATCGCCGGCAACACGACCATGCAGCACCTGATCTGCGGCATCAGCCCGGCGGCTCTTGGCGAGATTCCTTTCGTGCCGGCCTTCCGCGCGGCGCGGCGCCTGGCGGCGCGTGACCTGGGGCTGCGCATCCACCCGGCCGGCCGCGCCTTCGTCTTCCCCAATATCGGCGGCTTCGTCGGCGGCGATACGGTCGCCGGTATCCTGGCCAACGGCGTCCAGCACCGCACCGACACCGTCCTGCTGGTCGACATCGGCACCAATGGCGAGATCGTCCTGGCCCACCGCGGCCGCCTGCAGGCGACCTCCTGCGCCGCCGGGCCGGCCTTCGAGGGCGCCCGCATCGGCGCCGGCATGCGTGCCGCCGAGGGGGCGATCGACAAGGTGATCCTGGCCGACGGCGACCTGGTCTGCAATGTCATCGGCGGCGGCCGCATGGCGGGCATCTGCGGCACGGCCCTGATCGACGCGGCGGCCATCCTGCTCGACCTCGGCGCCATGGACACCACCGGCCGCCTGCTCGCGCCCGATGAGGCCCCGCCGAGCGTCCCCCCGGACGTCCGGCGGCGTCTCGTCGTCGAGAAGGACGCCACGCGCCTCGTCCTCGGCTGGCCCGAGGAGACGCGTTCGGGCGAGGCGGTGATCCTGAGCCAGCGCGACCTTCGTGAACTCCAGGTCGCCACCGCCGCCATCCGTGCGGCCATCGCCATCCTGCTGCGCGAGGCCGGCCTGGAGCCCGCCGATCTCGAGGCGGTCCTCATCGCCGGCGGCTTCGGCAACTTCATCCGCCCGGAGAACGCCTGCCGCATCGGCCTGCTGCCGGCCCTGCCGATCGAGCGCATCCACTTCGTCGGCAATGCCTCCAGCCTCGGCGCCAAGGCGGTCCTGTGCTCGCACGAACTGCGCGCTGAGGCCGACCGCATCGCAGCACGCACCGAACACGTCGACCTCAGCCTCGACGCCGACTTCCAGATGGAGTTCGGCATGGCCATGCTCTGGCCCTGACGCCGAGCGACGGCGCAACGCCCTCCGGCACCGCGCCGCAGGATCAGGGCGCCGCCGGCGCCGTGGGCGCCACGGGGGTGGCCGGCGCCGTGGGCGCGCCCTCCGCCGCGCGGGCAGTCCCCGCCGTGGGC
>JAGVUW010000523.1 GCA_019136035.1 Verrucomicrobiota bacterium
CTGGTGCGCACCGACACCGGCTTCCGTTGCGATGTGCATGGCTCCACCGGCCACATGGGCTCGATCCTCGAGAACGACGGCGCCATCACCAAGATGGCCGCCTTCGTGCGGGCCCTCTTCCGCTCCAAGGCCAAGATCGCGACGCACAGCGGCGGCGAGGTCACCCTCACCCTGACCGGCGACGAACAGACCGACCGCCTCAAGCTCGAGGGCGGCCAGGGCTTCGTGCCGACACACAGCATCACCGAGGTCATGGACCGCGTCCGCCGCGCCGCCCAGCACGGCGCCGAGAACTACCTGCGCCTGAGCGGCCACCGCGTCAGCGGCCGCAGCGTCGTCGAGGTCACCTACGACAAGCTCCACAACGCCGCTTTCGACGGCGACCCCGACTCGCCCGCCATGCGCAACGCCATCGCGGCGGCACGCGCCGCCGGCATGTGGCGCGACCAGCCCATCAAGGGCTGGACGGTCTCCTGTGACTCGCGGCTCTTCGCCACCGAGTACCCGGACATGCCCGTGCTGACCAGCGGCGCCGGCCACCTCGAGTACGCCCACGGCGATGGCGAACAGATGAACATCGACGAACTGATGACCAGCGTCGGCTTCATCGCCACCTACCTGCTCTACCAGGCCGGCGTCGAGTGAGCCGCCGCGGCCGCCGCGCCGCGCCCTAGCCTGACCTGTTCACGCGCCGCACAGCGGCTCGTGAACGGGTCACCCTTCGGGATTCGACGCGCGGCGAACCGTGCGCCGCAGTGCGATGCGGCGCACGTGGATTGTGAGCGAAGCATCCGTGCTTCGCGAATAGTCCAGGCCAGGAAACCAACAGCGCCGTCATGGCCCCGCGTGGGCCATGACGGCGCTTCTTCTTTCCCTCAGTGCCAGCCGGGCAGATCCGCATCGTCGAGACGCTCGAGCTCGAACTGCGCCTTGCCCTTGTCCATGCACCCGACCGAGGCCTTGCCGCCTACCGGACCGCGCCGGACCTCCCTCCAGGTCTCGTAGAGATCTTTCAGCGAGTGCAGACAGAACTGCCGCGGCGTGGCGCAGGCCGGATCGAAGCACTGCTGACGGATCAGGAAGCTGTCACCTTCCTTATAGAAGGGACAGTGGTCGGTGATGCGGGTCACCGTCACTTTGACCACAGAGACCATCGGGGCACCTCCTGAGTCGTTGAGGACGTCATGCCAAGGGCCACCCGGCAAGCCGGCGCCGCGCCAACCCTTGGCGCCGCAAGGACACGGGTGCCGGTCCTGCGACCTGCCGCCAGCGGCCGGCTGCAGGACCGCCCCGGCGGCCTCACCACCGGGCCAGGACGGCGCGATGCTCGGCACTGACGCCGTGCCAGGGGAACAGGGTCACCCCGGCGGCGCCGAGGTCCGCGCAGAGGCGGATCTGGTCATCGAGGTCGGCCGGGCTCAGGCGACCGGCCGAGCAGGTGACACCGAGGCCCTCGTGGTGGCGGACCGGCGCCCCGCGCAGGAGGTCGCTATGCTGGCGGGTGAGACGCCCGAGGCGTTCCAGCCGCGGTGTGTAGTTCATGAAGTGCACCGTGTCGAGGAGGCCATCCCGGCACCACGCCGCCCAGTCCTGGCCCTCGTAGAGCGCCGGCCCGTAGCCCCACATCGGCGCGGCCGCGTGCTCGTGGTCGCGTCCGGCGTAGACAGCCCGCGCTGCCAGCGAGAACTCCAATCCGGCCGCGTGCAGGGCCTGCGCCAGAGCCCGGGCCACGCCGCCGATCACGGCGCCCTTGGTCTCGAGCTCCTTGTACATCAACGAGGGGTCGGTACGGTCCGCCGCCTCGAGACAGCCGTGACCCAGCCAGGGCAGACGCCGCGCCTGGCAGCCCTCGCAGGCACACGGGAAGTCCTCGGCGAAGACGGTGTTCGGATAGCGCAGCACATCCAGGCTGACGCCCTTGGCGTAGCCCGCCTCACGGCAGTGCCGCACCAGCCACGCCGCCAGGGCCGCCCCCTGCGTCAGGCCTGACCAGCACACCAGCGTCGACAGACAGCGCTCGCCGAAGCGCGCCACGAAGGCATCGCGGTCGGGGATGACCATCGGCGGCGGTGGACAGCCCAGCGCCCGCTCGTGGAGCTCCTTCAGCGAGATGCCGATGTGAAGATCGACGGGCCGGCCGCGGGCCGCCTCGACAAACGGCGCCGCGCTGGCATCGTCCGGGCTGTTGAACAGCACCGTCCGTACCCCGCTCTGCACCAGGTCCGTCACATCCGAGGCCGCCTGCGCGGCGCGGCCGCGGGCGTAGTACCAGGTCGCCTTGTCCATAGGTCGTCGCACGCCTCCCGAGCCACCCCCGAAACAGCCGGGCGCGGCTCCACGACACACCATGGCGGCACAAGCAGCCCTTGCCGCGGCGGCCCCGTTCAGACCATCCCGGAAACGCCGACGGGCGGCATTCAGGGCCGCAGCCCTGAACGCCGCCCGTGGAGGGAAGCACGGGAGTCTGTCAGCGGTGCCGCGACTCGAAGTCGTGCATGAAGTCGATCAGGCGGCTCACGCCGGCCATCGGCATGGCGTTGTAGATGCTGGCACGGACGCCGCCGACGGCGCGGTGCCCCTTCAGGCCGACCAGGCCGGCCTTCTTGGCCTCGCTGCAGAAGGTCGCCTCGAGCTCCTCATTCGGCAGGCGGTAGGTGACATTCATGCGGGAGCGGTCCGCCGGCTCGGCCGTACCGCGGTAGAACTCGGAGGCGTCGATGGCGCTGTAGAGGGCATCGGACTTGGCCTCGTTGATCTTCTGGATGGCCGGCAGGCCGCCAAGCTTGATCAGCCAGTCGGTCACCAGGCGGACCATGTAGATGGCGATGCAGGGCGGCGTGTTGAACAGCGACTCCTTGTCGATGTGCGTCGAGTACTTGAGCATGGTCGGGACCTTCGCGCCGGCACGCGCCGCGAGGTCCTTGCGCATGATCGCGATCGTGACGCCCGCCGGGCCGAGGTTCTTCTGGGCACCGGCGAAGATCATGGCGAAGCGCCGCACGTCGACCGGGTAGGACATGATGTCGCTGGACATGTCCGCGATCAGGGGCACGCTGCCGGTGTCGGGGAAGGAGCGGTACTCGGTGCCCTCAATGGTGTTGTTGCTGCAGACGTAGGCATAGGAGGCGTCGGCGTCGATCGGCCACTCGGCGACATCGCCGATGACCGAGTAGTTCGAGCCCTTGCCATCGTAGATCAGCTTGACGTCGCCGAACAGCTTCGCTTCCTTGATCGCCAGGTTGCTCCAGGAACCCGTGTCCGCATACAGCATCGGCTTGCCAGGCAGAGCCAGATTCATCGGCACCATGGCAAACTGCAGGCTCGCGCCGCCCTGCAGGAAGAGCACCGCGTAGTCCTCTGGAATGCCCATCAGGCTGCGGATGTTGGCCTCGGCCGCGTGGATGACTTCCTCGAACTCCTTGCTGCGGTGGCTCGCCTCCGCCAGGCCGTAGCCCAGACCGCGGTAGTCGACGAACTCCGCCGCCGCCGTCTCCATCACCTCGCGCGGCAGAGCCGCCGGACCCGGATTGAAATTGTAGACCGTCTGCGTTGCCATGTGTCTTCTCCGCGTCACGGGTAGTGACCCCAAAGCCCGATCAGGAGGCGGCGGCGTGACATCCGGCCCCCTCTCATCTCCGGCGTCGGGGGCGGCGCCCGGCGGCTCTCAGGAGTCGAAGGCGTAGCGGACCCGACAACAGCGTACTATACCGTCGGAATCAGCCCCACGCAACGGTCACCGGCCTGCACTCAGGGCCGTCCGGCGCTCTCGCCATGGTCGCCGAGGTGGCGGCCGGGGGCGAGGTACTGGCGCACGTAGTCGGTGACGGCCGCCTCGAGGCCCCAGGCCGGCGCCGGGCAGCCGGCGGCGAGGGTCCGGGCCATGTCGAGGCAGGTGTGGTACTGGTAGCGCCCGCGCAGCTCGGCCGGCATGTCGATGTACTCGATGCGGCGGGGCACCTCGAGGGCCGCGAAGACCGCCCCGGCGAGGTCATTCCAGGTGCGCGCCACGCCGCTGCCGATGTTGAACAGCCCGCCGGCCTGCGACTGCAGCAGGAACCAGACACTCATCGCGGCCGCGTCCTTAACATAAAGGAAGTCGCGCTGCTGCTCGCCATCGGCATAGTCGTCACGGTAAGACCGGAAGAGCTTCACCACGCCGCTGTCGCGGACCTGCTCGAAGGAGCGCATCACGACGCTGCGCATGTGGGCTTTGTGGGCTTCGTTCGGACCGAAGACATTCGAGTACTTCAGTCCGGCGGCGCGGTTCAGCAGCCCCTCGCGCTTCATCCAGAGGTCGAAGAGCTGCTTGGAGTACCCGTACATATTGAGCGGCCGCAGCGCCTCGATGCCCTCGACAGCGCTGTCGAAGCCGAGGGCGCCGTCGCCGTAGGTGGCGGCGCTGGAGGCATAGACCAGCCGCGAGCCGCAGCGCTGCGCCAGCCGGGCCAGCGCCTTGCTGCAGTCGACGTTGTTGCGGACGAGGTAGGTCGCGTCGCCCTCGGTGGTGTCCGAGCACGCCCCCAGGTGCATGATGGCGGCCGGTCGCCAGGGCATTGTGGTGCGCTCCAGGAGCGGGTAGAAGTCGTCCTTCTCGACATACTCGCGAAAGCGCAGCGCCCGCAGGTTGCGCCACTTCTCGCTGTGGCCGAGGTGGTCGACGGCGATGATGTCGTCGATGCCCTGGCGGTTCAGCTCCCAGATCACCGCCGAGCCGATCAGGCCGGCTGCACCCGTCACCAGAATCCTGCCTGCTTCCGCCATCGCGGCAACCTCCTCGCCTCAGATCAGCGGCCCGCGCCGCCCGCCGCAGCGGCCGGGCCGCGCTCGCCGTGTCGCACCAGAAACACAAAACCCCGCAACATCAACTCGCGCACCAGGTGGATCACACCGAGGCGGGCGTCCGGGAGATCCATCTTGAACTCCAGCGCCATCGCCTCGGCCACCTGCGTCAGACGCACACCCGGCTGCGTCGCCGCCGCCAGGAGGAACTCACCGTAGGCATCCAGGACAATCTGCCGGAAGGGATCGACCTTCACAAAACGGCTCAGAAAACGCTCCATCGGGTGGAGCTCCCGACGCACCCGCAACACCAGCTCACCCGAGTCGGCCCGACGCGTCTTCAAGGTCGGATGGCGGTGCAGCTCGACATCCAGGGCCCGGTCGATATCGACCTGCCGCCGAAACCCCGAGCGGGGCTTGGACGGCTTCGGGTAGAACGGCATGAAATTGGCCAGAAAGCCCATCGCGGCCTCGTCCTGCACCGGTGATACTCGCCTGGCAATATAGCGGCCCGGGCCGCCGCCGCCCGACTCACCGTGACGGAGGGATACGGTCTCACGCCGCCAACGTCGTCCCGGGGCCTGAACCGGCGCCCCGACTCAGGGCCCGGCAGCGCCGGCGGGCTGGCGTGACGCCGCCGGCTACTGCCACTCGGGGCCGACCTCGGAAGGCCCCAGCGGCCGCCAGAGAGGGCCCGCCGGCGGGAAACGGACGGCGCCAACGTCAGCGGCCTCCGGAAGGGCGATGCCATGTCGGGCGCAGGCCTCCCGCAGGGCGGCATCGATGCGGGCGGCCTTGCGGAGCGGACTCACCGCCGGGAGCCGCCAATCCCCCGCGGGGTCGCGCTCCAAGGCTGGAAGGTCACACGGCGCCAGGCCGGGGGGCGCCTCCCGCCCAAGCGCGTTGCCGCTGTACAGATTGCCATGCCAGCGCACGCCCGGCGTCGGCGGCCCGGCGGCAATCATGGGTTCCGCCGCGGCGCCGGCCATGAGCAGATTGTTGGCGATGAGGGTTCCTTCGGGGAGCAGGCTGCAGCCGCGCTGGCCGAGGCCGGCGGCAAGGTCGAAGAGCGCACCGGGGTTATCCACGAAGGTGTTGAAAGCGATCGTCGCTCCCCTGACCTGGAAGTAGCCGCTGAGGGGCGAGTCCGGGATGCCGGCCTGCAGCGAGATGGCCCCGCCAGCCCGGCCCCGGGTGCCGCTGAACAGATTGCCGATCACCAGATGCCCATCACCGATGACACGCACACCGCCGGCACCCCGAGCGCCGTCTCCGACGAAGACATTGCCGTCCACCAGGCAGTCATTCCCGTGGCGCAGCGTCAGGCAGCCCGAGCACTCCCGAAAGGTGTTGCGCAGGTAGCGGTTGCCGCCGCTCTTGTTGGAGATGATCTCAGTCTCGCCGTCACAGCGTTCGAAGAGGTTCTCCTCGACGGTACACCCGACGGTGCTGATCGAGACGTCGCTGGTGCCGATGCGGATCGTCTCGAAGCCGTTGCCGCGGCCGGGCGCACGCGGACCAAAACGATTGCGCCGGATCAGGTGCCGGGCCGGCTCCTCCGAGAAGGGCACGACGCAGAGGGTCACCCCGCTGTGAGCCTGACCACGGAAAGCGCACTGCGTCACCCGGTTGCCAACGCCGTAGAGGGTCAGCCAGTTGTAGCGCGTGGCGGGATCCGGCGGGTTACAGTCCTCGAGGGCGGTCTGCGTGAGGAGGCAGTCCCTGGCCAGCCGCTGGCTGCCGGCCCGGAACTCGACAATGCTGCCGGCCGTCAGTGCAACACCGCGGAAACGCAGGCCGGAGACCACCAGGTGCGTGCCGCCGATGGAGAGTCGTGAGGCGCCGGTCAGGACGGCCTTGCCCGGCGTCGCGGCACGCAGGGTAATCGGGGCGTCGGGGGTGCCCTTGCCCAGGACGACGAGGTGCGCGTCACGGTACTCGCCGTCGGCCAGGACGAAGACGTCTCCCGGCTGGCCACGCTCCGTGGCGTCGGACACCGCTGCCGGCGTTGCCAGCGGGATCTCCGCGCCCGCACTGCGCGACACAGGCCCCACACACGCCCACACCGCGATCGCGGCCACCGCCATTCGTTGTCGGAGCATGATCGCAGGGTCCTCCCAGAGCGACGAGCCTTCCCGGCACCAGGCCGTTGCCGTGCCGACGCCCGGCGCCTGCCTGGCGGCTCGACGCGTCACGGCCTCGGCCGAACGGCTTCACCATACGACCCCATCCGTGCCGGCGCCACGTCGGAGACCCGGAGTGGCTGAGCGAACACGCGGCCGCGTTCCTCCAGACGCTGTGCCGTCTGCAAGGCAGACGCTATAGTGTCGATCGCGCCGCGGGACGGCCCCGCGGCCGACACCGAGCATCAGCGCGCGCGGACGGAGCAGACATGGCCAACATCATCTCGTGCAGAACCGGCGTCTTCGGCGCCCTTCCGGATGCCTTCGCGACCCTGGCCGAGGCCGGCCTCAGGTACGCCGAGGTCCCCCGCCCGGCCGACGGCAACTACCAGGCGATGGCCGACCTCGCCGCGGCTCATGGTATCACGATCATGACCATCGCCGGCCCCCTCAAACTCGACACCGACGAGACCATGCAGGCCTACCTGCCCGTCATCGACGGCGCCAAGAGCATCGGCGTCGCCAAGCTCTTCTTCAGCGCCGGCGCCGGCCCGGACGTGCCCCGCGAGACCGCCCTCGAGCGCCTGCGCACCGTCGTGCGCTACGCCGAGAGCCGCGGCATCACCCTCTGCCTGGAGACCCACCCGCCGTTCGGCGTCAATGCAGATGTCGCCCGCCGGACCATCGAGACCATCGGCAGCGACTCCCTGCGCTGGAACTACGACACGGCCAACATCTACTACTACAACGAGGGCCTGGACGGCCTGACCGAACTGAAGAAGATCGCGCCCCTGGTCGGCGCGGTGCACCTTAAGGACACCGACGGCCGCTTCAAGGGCCCGATCTTCCCGGTGTTCGGCACCGGCATCGTCGACTTCCCCGGCGTCTTCCGACACCTCGCCGAACACGGCTTCGAGGGCCCGTACACCCTCGAGATCGAGGGCGAGAACGTCGCCAAGCTCGACCAGGCCGGCCGCAAGGACTTCCTGCACCAGTGCCTGGCGGCGCTGCGGCGCTTCGGCGCCATGGCCTGACCGCCGCGCCGCGGCGCGTTCAATCCTGCCGGGTCCCATCGAGTCAAGGAGTTCCTGCCATGACAGACGCTCCCGTGGTGGCGCTGGGCTTCGACAGCGCCGGCCCGATCCTGACGGTGCCCTTCGCAGCCGCCGCCCGCGGCCAGGTCCTCCTCGACGGCACGGCCGTCGAGGGCCCCTGGCGGCGTTCGGGCGAGAGCTGGGTCTGCGACGCCGCCCCCTGGTCACTCGCCGTGGACAGACCGACCGCCGACGCCTGGCGGCTCGTCCTCAGCAACCGCTCGGACCGCCCCCAGCGCCTCGGCACGGTGACCTTCCCGCATTTCGCCCCAACGGCCTTCACGCCGCGCCTGTCCTCAGCCGACTTCCGTGAACTCATCTCGGGCGGCTCGTTCGGCTCGATAGCCTCGGGCGTCAAGGGCGTCGGACGCCGGCAGGGCAACATCGACTTCCGGGCCTCGAGCAACATGATCGGGGTCTACCAGCGCGACGACGGCGCCGCCGTCCTCCTCGGCATCCTGCCGCCCCTCGGCGGCGGCCTCACCGAGTTCGCCGCGGTGCACTCCGAGCCCCACCTCGAGGGCGACTTCGGCATCGAGGTCCGCCATGACCTCCAGTGCCTGGTCCAGCCCGGGCAATCCGTGAGCCTCTCGCCTGTCATCGGCCTCGCCCAGGCCGACGGCATCGCCCTCATGACGGCCCTCGGCCGGCGCTGGGCCGCCAGCCCCGAGCGCCGGCCCCGGCGCCCACCCATGGTCGGCTGGAACAGTTGGGACTACGCCGCCGGCGCCGTCACCCGCGCCCAGATGGACCGCAACCTCGCCGCCGGCCAGACGCTCTTCGGAAAGGCCCTCCGCGTCCACTGCATCGACGAGGGCTGGGAAGCCCAGTGGGGCACCTGGCAGCCCAATGGCAAGTTCCCGGAAGGCCTCGCCGACTACGCCCGCCACGTCAAAGCCGCCGGCGGCAGACCCGGGGTCTGGACCGCGCCACTCCTCGTCAATACCTACAACCCGCTCTTCTATGACCACCCGGAGTGGTTCGCCTCACGCGCCGATGGGCAGCTCCAGACTGACTCCTTCTCCTACGGCCCGATGGCCTACCTCGACGTCACCCTCCCGGCCGTCCAGGACCACCTCCGGAAGCTCTTCCAACGCCTCAGGCAGGACGGCTTCGAGTACTTCAAGGTCGACTTCTGCCACTGCATCCTCAAGGCGGCCCGCTTCGCCGACCCGAGCGTGCCCCGCGCTGAGCTGATCCGCATCGTCTTCCGCATCATCCGCGAGGCGATCGGGCCGGATGCCTACCTGCTCGGCTGCGGCGCGCCCTACGAGTCGGTCTTCGGCAGCGTCGACGCCGTGCGCTCCACCGGTGATATCCACATCTACTGGGGCCACGTCGTAACGAATGTCGGCGCCATCGCGGCGCGCTGGTGGATGCAGGACAACCTGTGGAACTGCGATCCGGACTTCCTCGTCGTGCGCGGACCCGACACGGCCCGGGCGCCGTGGTTCAAGCGCCGCGTCGTGGCGCCTGCCGGCCCCGACGGCGGCTGGATGGCCGGCCGCGAGTTCAACGAGGCCGAGGCCCGCGTCTATGCCCTCCTCGTCCACCTCAGCGGCGGCGATGTCATCCTCGGCGACCAGCTCGAACTCCTCGAGACCCGCGGCGTCGAGATCCTCCGGCGCGTCCTCAAGCCCCGGCCACGGGCCGTCCCGGTCGACCTCTTCACCAGCGAGCAGGACCCGCCGCGGCTTTGGATCAGCCGCGGCCCGGAGGACACCCTCGTCGTGGTCTTCAACTGGACCGACAAGCCGGCCCGCGTCGACCTCGACCCGGCGGAGCATGGCCTGCGCGGGACGCCCCGCGACTTCTGGACCGGCGCGGCCGTCACGGCCCTGCCGACGCGGCTCGCCCGGCGCAGCGCCCTGGCCCTGCTCTACCGCCCTGACCAGGCCGCGCCATGACCGCCGCCGGCGATCAGGGCAGGCTTCGGTGGGGCCGCGGCCGCGGCATCGTCTACGCGGCTGTGGCCGTGGCCCTGGCCTGGAGCTTCGGGGCCTTCGAACGCCGGTCGCAGCCGCGCGAGACGCCAACGCCCCCCGCGCCGCCGCCCGTGGCCCTGCCGACCGACACCGCCCTCCGCGCCGGCAACGGCGCGGAGGCGCGTGTCCTGATCCTGCACGACCCCGCGGCGGGGGCCTTCCCCGCGGAGGTCATGGCGGCCGTCCGCCAGGGCGCCGCCGCCGGCCTGGCCATCCGCGAGGGCGGCGCCGACCTGGCCCGCGACCTCGGCATCGCCGTCCTTCCTGCGTACATCCTCTACGACGGCAACGGCCACGAACGACATCGCCGCAGCGGCCCGGGCGCCGCCGCGGCGCTCCTGGACGACCTCCGCGAGGGCGCGCCCTCAACGCCGTCCTCGCCTGAGGGCGCGACGCCATGAGCGCCGCTCTTCCAGACGCCGCTCTTCCGGATACCGCGGCGCCGCCGCGGACGGCGCCGGCCTCGCGCCTGCCGGCCCTCGGCGCCACCGCCATGCGCCTGCTTATCCTGGCCGGGCTCTTCGCGAGCTACCCGGTGGCCCTGGTCATCCCCATGGGCGCCGGCTTCAATCTCGTCTTCCACATCGCCCTGCCGCTGTTCGCCATCCTGAGCCTGGCCGCCGCGGTATGGCTGGCCATCACGCCCTGGCGCCAGACCGGCGACGCCGGGCGGCGCGGCCGGGCGCGAGGGGTCGCCGCCGTGCTCTGGGGCTACGTCGCCCTGCACGGCCTCGCCGCAGCCTGGGGCCGAACCCCCGACGCCTGGCGCCTCGCTGAGACCGCCGGGCCGGTCATCCTCGCCCTCTTCGTCGCCATCGCGCCGCGACGCCTCCTGCCGCGCCGGCTCGACGTGGCGCTTCTGGTCCTCTGGTGCGTGCAGGTCCTGCATTGCCTGGCCCAGGCCCTCGCCGACTACGAACCGGTCGCCCTGGCCGGCAACCGCAACTGGGCCGCCACCCTCCTGGCCGTCCTGGCGCCGTGGGCCTGCTTCGCCCTGCGCCGCATCGGCGCTCCCCATCGCGGCCTGGCGGCGCCGCTGCGCCGCGTCGTCCTGCAGGGCGCCGTGGTCGTCATCTCGCTGGTCATTGTCTACGCCTGCCACTGCCGGGCCACCTGGCTCGCCCTGGGCCTCTACGGCCTGGTCTTCTTCCTCCTCAAGCCATGCTCATGGACCGGCCGGGTACTCCTCGGCGGCGCCCTGGCCGGTCTGCTCCTCGGCGTGGTGGTCAGTTGGCCTGAGAAGGTCGGCGAGGCGATCGCCAAGGACATCCGCCTGCCCCTTTACGCCAACACCCTCCGCCTGATCGCGGACAAGCCCATCCTGGGTGTCGGCCCCGGCAACTTCTGCCGCGACTTCGTGCTCTACCGTTCGCGTGCGCAGAAGGCCCGCGCCGTCTCGGCGGCGGTCACCGAGCACCCCCATTGCGAGTTCCTGAACGTCGCCGCCGCGGTGGGCATCCCCGGCGCCATCCTGTGGGCCGCGGTGCTCATGGTGCCCCTGGTCCTGCCGACCGGCCGCTCGACCCGGCGACGGCTGGCACATGCCTGCCTCTGGGTCCTGGTCGTGCACGGCCTCCTCGACAAGGCCCTCGTCCAGCCCCCGACACAGCTCCTCGCCGTGCTCTTCGCCGGCATGCTCTGGCGGCCATGGCTGCGCCTGCGCGCTGCCCCCGAGGTCCGCCCGCCGGCCCTGCGGGCGCTGTGCCTGCCGGCGGCGGCTCTGGCGATCGTCCTCGGCGTCCACGTCGCCTGGCGCGAACTCACCACCGGCATCCTCTTCCGGCGTGCCTACCTCGCCGAAGCCCGCGGCCAGGTCCTCGAGGGCCGCGGCCAGTCCGACGCCGCCCGCCAGGCCTACGGCGAGGCCTACGACGCCTACGTGCGCGCCACCCGCGTCGCGCCGACGAATGTCCGCGCCCATGCCTACGCCGGCATCTCTGCCAACAACAAGCTTCGCGACCCCCTGCGGGCTCTGCCGCATCTGCAGGCGGCGATGGCCCTGGAGCCGAATTTCGCCCACCTTAACGGCGAGGCCGGCCTGGCCCTCGGCAGCCTCAACCGCCACAACGACGCCTTCACCTTCTTCCTGCGCGAAGCCCGACTCTTCCCCTTCGACATCGAGGCCATGCAGCGACTCCTCCTCTGTGCCGCCGCTACCGGCCGGCTGGACATGCTGGCCCCCGTGCATCGCCAGCTCCTCGACAACGCCGCGCACAAGGCCACGCAGGCCCTCGGCGAGGACCGCCTGCGCGAACTCGCCATGGCCTTCCGACTGGCCGTCAGCCGCGGCCGCTCGACCGAGGCCATCCTGGCGGCCCGCGAACTCCTCGAACCGCTGGCGGCCCAGGCCGTCGAGCCGGCCCTCTTCGGGTACCTCGATGCCCCACTGGCTGAAGCCCTTCGCCGTGAGGGCGCCGGTGAGGCCGACGCCGCCTTCTGGCATGACCTCGAGGCCGCCCGGCAGGCCTGGGCCGACGGCGCGCCTGAGAGCCCCGCGGCACTCATGGCGGCACTCGACCGCCTGGCGGCACCCGGCCGCCTCGATCCGGCCGCCCTGCGACCCTGGTTCACCGTGGCCCGGCTGGCCGGGTGGTCGCCGGCCTGCCTGCGCGGCCCCGACCCCGAGGCGCCGTGGCGCTGGGTCGAGCTGCGACGCGGCGACGACGCCTGGCTGCTCGACCTCGAGCAACGCCGACTCGTCGAGGGCGCCGACCTCGTCCGACTGGTGACCGACAGCGCCCTGCAGCAGTCCTGCGCTGTCGACCCGGCGGCCCTGCAGGGACAGGCCGTGCTCATACCGGCCGAGCCGATGCAGTTCCTCTTCCGCACTCAGGCCCTCGCCGCCATGCTCCGCCAGACCAGCCGCGCCAGCGCCGTCCCGCTGCCCTACTCGCCCATGGTCGAAGCGGCGCGGCGCCAGGTCCGCGTGGCCACGGCCCTGCCCGCGGCCGGGCTGCCGCTCGAGGCCCTCCCGGTGGTCTACGACCAGGCCGCCCTGGAAGCCTTCGCCCGGCAGCGCCGCGCCGCCGCGGCGCCAGCCCCCGCCGCAACGCCGGCCCCCTGAGGGCGCCCGCCCGGCTCGACATGCGACGCGATTCCGCTATAGTTCGCACGCTGACGGCGCCGCGGGCGCCGCGTCATGGTTGTTGATCCCCTGCGCGAGGACATGCCCTGGTGAGCACCCTGCGACCGTGGTACAGGCATCCAGGCCGATGCGCCGGTGTGGCCATCGTCGCCTGGTTCGCCGTCAAGCTCATCGTGGTCCTCCACCTCGGGCTCATCGGCCGGGTGACGACGGGCTTCTCCGGCCGGCTCCCGGCCGGCGCCAGCGCCGACCCCGGCGACCCGGTGCTCTATGTCTACCATGTTAATGGACACGTCTACCACGGCTGGCGCCGCGGCATCGAGTACGGCGGCCAGGAGCTGACCGTGGTGCACTCGCCGCTCCTGGCGCGTCTGCACGTGGCCACCGCCCGGACCGGCCTCGACTCCGCGCAGGCGCTCTGGCGGAATTCCGACTACTGGATGCGTCTCGGGCTGGCCCTGGGCGGCATCGCCCTCGGCGCCCTCGTGGAACGGCTCTGGGCGCGCTTCGAACGCCGCGGCGGAGCCTTCCTGCAGGGCCTCGACCTGCAGCCGCGACGCTGACGACGCCGCCGCGCCAGGCCGCGATGGCTTCACACGAGCGGGGTCACCGACAAGCCAGGGGAGTACCGCCATGAGCTGGATGGGAATCGACATCGGGACCTCGGGCTGCAAGGCCGTCGCCTTCGACGCCGATGGACGCGTCCTGGCGGCCGCCGCCCGCGAGTACCCGACCCTCATGCCCCGGGAAGGCTGTGCTGAACTTGACTCGGAGCAGGTCATGGGCGCCTGCATGGAGGTCCTCGCCGAGGCCGCCGGCGCCTGCCGCGACCGCGACCCGGTGGCCGGCATCGGCATCTCCAGCCAGGGCGAGGCCTTCACCGCCGTGGGAGCCCACGGCGAGATGCTCTCGAATGCCATGGTCTCCTCCGATGCCCGTGCCGCCGACCTGGCCCGGCGCTGGCCGGAGGGCTTCGGCGCCGAGCGCCTGTACCGCCTCACCGGCCACACCGCCCACCCGATGTTCACACTCTTCAAGATCCTCTGGCTGCGCGACCACCAGCCGGAGACCTGGAAGCGCGCCCGGCACCTCTACTGCTTCGAGGAGCTCCTGCAGGCCCGCCTCGGCCTCGACCCAGCCATCAGTTACCCGCTGGCCGGACGCACCATGCTCTTCAATGTCCGCCGCCACACCTGGGACCCCGACATCCTGGCAGCCGTCGGCCTCGAGCCCACCCGACTGGCCCGGCCCCTGCCTACGGGCGCCGTCGTCGGCCGACTCGGCCCCGAGGCGGCCCGACGCCTCAACGTCGCCCCCGGGACCGCAGTCACGACCGGCGGCCATGACCAGCCCTGCGGCGCCCTCGGCGCCGGCGTCACCGCCCCCGGGCGCGCCATGTATGGCATGGGGACCGTCGAGTGCATCTGCCCGGCCTTCGCCAACGCCGTCTTCAGCGACAGCCTCCGCCGGGCCAACCTCTGCACCTACGACTTCACCATCGACGGGATGTACACCACCATCGCCTACTCCCTGACCGGCGGCAATCTCCTGCGCTGGTACCGCGATGTCTGGGCCGCCGAGGAACGCCAGCACGCCGCCGCTACCGGCACCAGCGCCTACGAGGCCATCCTCGCCGGCCTCCCGGAAGCCCCCAGCGACCTCATGGTGCTGCCCTACTTCACCCCCTCCGGCACACCGCACTTCGAGACCCACGCCGGCGGCGCCGTCCTCGGCCTCAAGCTCAGCACCGGCCGCGGCGATTTCCTCAAGGGCCTCCTCGAGGGCGTCAGCCTCGAGATGAAGCTTAACGTCGAAACCCTCGGCGAGGCCGGCATTGCCATCGACGAGTTCCTCGCCACGGGCGGCGGCGCCCGCAGCCGGACGCTCCTGCAGCTCAAGGCCGACGTGCTCAACCGGCCGATCACCGTCGTCGAGGTCACCGAGGCCGGCTGCCTCGGCGTCGCCATGCAGGCCCGCGCCGCCGTCAGCGGCGAGCCCATCACCGATATCGCCCGACGCTGCGTCCGAACCGCCGCCAGCGTCGAGCCCAGAACCGCACACGCCGACGCCTACGCCGAACGCTTCGAGCACTACCGCAAGCTCTATCCCGCCCTGAAGCCCCTCATGCCCTGACCCGCCCCCCCCCAGACCCCACGCCGCCGCCCCCGCCGGGCGGCGGGCGGAACCTGTCAGACCTGTCAGACCTGGCAGACCTTCTGCCCGGCCGCCTGCCGCGGCACGGCCCTGTCTCCAGGGCTGTCTGAAAGTCCGGTTCTGGCACCCCTTCAGGGTGCTTGGTTCGTGGGTTCGCGTTACCGGGGGTCGTGCTCTCGCGCGACCCCCGGCTACGATCTGGCACCCCTTCAGGGTGACCAGGCGAGCACTGACGCGATCTTCGATCAGCCCCTGCCCTGCCTTGGGCGACGCTTGTCATCTCCTCAATCTGAGCCGATTGTAGCTGTTGACGCCCGCGCCACGGCCGTGCCGTGGCTGCTGCGGTACCGTTGACCACAGGAGGGTGCCTGGCATGCAGAACACGGTGTGTCCGACGACGATCGTGATGCTCCTGCCCCTGGCCATGCTGGCGTTGCTGGCCATGGCGGCGGTGGCGGGAGTCGTCGCGCTGCTCGTGGCGCTGCTGCGGCGCCAGGGCCACGCCCGCCGTCAGAGCGAGCGTATCTCCCGGGAGTGCGAGCGCATCGAGGCCATGGCGGCCGCCGGCCGCATCACCCCAGAGGAGGCCGCAGAGCTGCTCCTGGCCCTCGACGACGCGTCACCGGCCGGACCCGAGGGCCCGCCGCATGGGCGCCTGCAGAAGACGGCGCGGCCGATCCTCTTCGGCGTCTGCGGCGGTCTGGCCGAGTGGCTGCGCTGGGATGCCACTCTGGTGCGGCTCGCCTACACCCTGGCGACCTTCCTGGTCGCCGGCTTCCCCGGGGTCATCGTCTACATCATCCTGGCCCTGGTGATGCCGGCCCCCGAAGGCGCCACAGGCTCAAAGGCCCCCGCCGTCATCCTGGGCCTCCTGGCGGCGGCGGCCATTCTGGCAGCGCTGCTGATGCTGCTGTGCTTCGGCGCCTTCACGGGGCGTATCCGCGCTCATTGACGGCGCCGGACGATCCGCAGGCTCAGCTCAGGAAGCGCTGCACCTCGGCGCTCGGGAGGAGGTTCCCGACCAGCGGCTGGGAGCCGTCCGCCTGGCCCTGCTGCCAGGTGGCCAGGAGCCCGGCGGGGGTGGCCACCACGTCGACGTAGCGGCTGCAGCCGGTGCCGTAGGGTGAGATGAACAGCGGCGCCAGGTACGACAGCCTCTCGAACTCGGGGAACTGCGCGTCGAAGCCGACCATGGCACCGCTGAGTTCCTCGCAGGAGTAGCCCCGCGGCCGGCGCACCGCGCGCACGTTCTCCTCGTGCGAACGGACGCACTCGAGGCCGTCGTAGAAGAGGATCGAGAGGGGCGCCATCTCGGCGAAGAGGCCGACGCGCGGCACCGGGAAGCGGCAGGTGCCGCGGGTGCTGGCGATGTCCCAGGCCGGACCGCGCGGGACCAACTGCCGCGACACCAACTGGAACCCCCCGGCGCCGGCGGGACGCACCGCCAGGCTGGTGTTGGCGCTCGACCAGCAGTACGGGTGCGAGCAGAACATCAGGTGGGTACTGCCGTCGGGAAGGCTGTACACGACCGGGTCCTTGGCATGCAGGTAGGCGGCATCCGCGGTCTCGCGCAGCACCGGCCGCAGCGAGGCGCTGTCGAGGCGGTCCGGCGACGGCCCGCGCAGGCAGTCGATGCTCCAGACACCGCAGCCGGGCTTGCGGTAGTCGCGCACCTCCTCGGGGTACTCCCAGGCCTTCTCGGTGGAGATGTAGAGCTCCCACTGGCCGTCAGTGGCGAGGTGCAGGGCGGTGCCCTCGATGGAGACCACCTCGGCGTCGGGCCGCGACAGATCGGCCTTTGACCAGCGTGCCACCTTCTGGAAGCTCTGCCCGCCGTCACGGCTGGCGAAGACGGCGCACTCCAGGCCGCGTTCGCCGGCGGCGAGGCCGGTGCGCGAGTCGCCGACATTGCGGTAACGCCCGCAGAGCCAGAGCACGCCATCGCGGTCGCGGACGACATTGCCGCCGCCGAACCAGAACCCGGCGGAACGGCGGTTGGGCTCGACCAGGACGCGGGCCCGACTCTGGTCGACCAGGGCCAGCAGGAAGCGCTTCAGGGCGGCGCGATGCGCGTCGGACAGGGTCGTGGACATGGGTATGCTCCGGTGCGGTTTCTTGCGGAGTCGTCGCAGGACAGCAGCAGCGTCGGCCGGCCCGTGGGCGCGGCGTCAGCCTCTGGCGAAGCCCTCGATCAGGCGCTGGACGGTCGCGTAGTCCTCGGCCACCGGGAGGTGCGGGAACTTCTCGCGGACCGCCTGCGGCGGCCGGAAGAGGATGCCGAGGTCGGCCTCGCAGAGCATGGCCGTGTCGTTGTACGAGTCGCCCATGGCCACCACGCTGAAGTTGAGGTTCTTGAGGCTGAGCACGGCGTGTCGCTTGCCATCGAGCAGGCGCATGTGGTAGTCTGTGACCATGCCCTCGCCGTCGACTTCAAGGGAGTTGCAGAACAGAGTCGGCCAGCCGAGTTTGCGCATGAAGGGCGACGCGAACTCATAGAAGGTATCCGAGAGAATGACATTCTGGAAGCGTTCGCAGAGCCAGTTCATGTACTCGATGGCTCCCGGCAGCGGCTCCATGCCGGCGATGACCCTCTGGATATCGGCGAGCTTCAGGCCGCGCTGGCGGAGGATGCCCAGGCGGTGCCGCATGAGCTGGTCGTAGTTGGCGATGTCGCGCGTGGTCAGGCGCAGCTCGGGTATGCCGGTGGCCTCGGCGAAGGCGATCCAGACTTCCGGGACGAGGACGCCCTCGAGATCCATCGCGACCATCACGGGGAACTTGCTCATGCGCGATCCTCTTTGCTTCAGTAGGGCACGTACAGGCTGTAGTCCTTGGCCATCGCGCCGATCTGGGCGGTGAGGCCTTCGCGGGCCGCCGCGTCGGTGGTCAGGGTGCGCTGGCCGATGAGGTGGAAGATCTTCTGCGCGCCCCAGTGCTGCACCAACTCCGCGCCGGCCTCGGGACAGTCGCGGAAACGCCGGCGGAAGAGCAGCTCGCGCTCGCGCCCATCGCCATCGCGGCCGAGAAGGGCCAGGGTCAGCTCCTCGGCACCGGCCGGGTAGCGCCCGAAGATGGAGAGAGTCTCGCCGCGGTAGAGGTGCGGCAGGCGCTTCGGGAAGACCTCAGCAGCGAGGCCGCCGGGGATCTGGTAGCGCAGGTCCACCACAATCAGACTCGAATGCGTGCTCAGGTAGCGCACCAGACCTGCCTGGAAGTCGGTCAACTCGGGCTCGTGCAGGCTGAAGCCGCGGTTCAGATAGCCGAGGAACTGCAGCAGGAACAGATTTGCCTTCCGGCCGGCGCTGAACGAGTAGATCGAGACGTTGCCCGGATTCATCCCGACGATGCCGCGCACGACGTCGTCGTCACGACGCATGTTCACCGTCGAGTTGCCATCCGACATCAGAAAGACGTTCAGCGGCCGGCCCGGGTCCGGGTTGTTGGCCTCGACGAAGGGCGCGATGCTGCCGAAGACGTCGGTCATGCCGCCGCGCACGAGCCGGCCGATGAAGTCGCGGGCGGCCTCGGTAGTGGCCGGCGTCACCGGCTGCAGGGCGCCGAAGCAGCGCGTCGGGTGGTCGGTGAAGGCGACCACGTCGAAGCGGTCCTTGGGATTGAGGCACTGCAGCGCCGCCTGGGCGCCGGCCTTGAACTGGTCGAGTTTGGCGCCGCTGATGCTGGTCGAGTGGTCGATCACCAGGAGGATGTCCTTGGCGACATCGGGAAGGGCGTCGCTGCGGCGGTTCGGCGCGATGTCGGCGCGGAAGTAGCCGCCGCCGCGCGGCTCGGGGAAGACCACCACGGAGACGGTGACGAAGGCATCGAGCATCTCGAGGTCGGCGCCGAGGGTGTTGCGGACCTGCTTACCGGCGTCGGCGAGGCCGTCGAGGCCCGGCACGCCGCCGCGCGGCCCGAAGCGCCGGCCGGCGTCGCCGGGGTCGTCGCCGAGGCCGTCGACATCACGGCCGCGCAGGCCGGGTATGCCCGGCAGCGAGCCCAGGCGCATGCTGACGTCGAAGGTGTCGCCAATGCCGCCCTGGAGCGGCCCCGGCGGCAAGAGGCTGGGCAGGTCCCGCTGCGGCAGATCGAAGCGCTCGATCTTGGCCTGGAAGGGCCGCTGCAGCGCCAGGCGGTCCGGCGGCAGGGCATCGCCGTCAATCTCGAGGATCTTCGGCGGCGGCGCCGTCGGCAGCATCGCCTTGGGCGGATCGGCCAGATTCGGCTTGAGCAGCGAATCGCCAAGGCCCTTCAGGCGGACCTTGACATCAGGATTGACCAAGGCCAGGTCCTGCTTCTCGATCACGGCGTCGACACGCGGGCCGCTGACCGCCGCCTGACGCAGGCGATCCTGGGCCTCCTGCAGGAGCTTGTCACGCAGAGTCGGCTTGTTCAGCACCAGGTCGTCGACGTTGACCAGCGACAGGCTCATCGGCCGATCCGGCATCGCCGGCAGGATCGGCTCAGCCCGCACCAGGAAGCGCTCGACGCAGGCCAGGAGCAGGGCGTGCAGGAGCAGCGACAGGAGTGCCGAGGCCAGGATGTATCCGGATCGCTTCATGGGTCACCAGCTTCGCATGGCGTGCCGATGGGCCTCCCGCCGGCCCACTCGGCGCCGCCGCATCGAGGGAATGTAGCCGCCCAACGTGGCGGCTGCGAGCACGACCCGCCGCCGAGGGCCGCTTTACCTCAGCGCCCTCATCAGGCATAACGCCGCAATCATCGCCCGGATTGGCCTGGCGTAGCCGGGTGCTATAGTAGCGGCCCGAGTGGCAGCCGTGCCACAGACAGCGCCCGGCCGGCAACCAGGCCCGCCGACGCAACGCAACCCCAGTCAAGGATGCGTCATGCCATCCAGGTTCGACTACCTCGACGGCTGCAAGTTCTGCGTGGTCTTCGTCAAGGTGACCGACCCGGTCCGCGAACGCGTGGCTCTGCAGTGCTTCCGCGGCAGGGCCTCCATTGAGCGCGGCCGGGTCAACGTCGTCGATGTCAACGGCGGCGTCTTCACCCTGCCGGGAACGGCCATGAACAACATCCTCCCCAGCGACGGCAGCAGCATCCTCAAGGATGCCGAGTACTACTGCCTGGTCAAGGTGGACGACTCGATCGATCTGGTATCTATGAACTGACCCGGCGGTGCGTTTGCGACCGCGCCGACGGGGCCTGACGGAGTGCCCGAGATGCAGGTGATCCGACGCCGTGATGACTCCTGGGAGGCGCGCCTGGCGGGCCTCTTCGAACGCAGCGCCTTCGACGCCGCCACGGACAGCGCTGTGGCCGCCATCCTCGACGACGTCCGCCAACGCGGCGACGCCGCCCTGGTCGACTGCGCCCGGCGCTACGACCACGCCGAACTCACCCCGGAGACCTTCCGGGTACCCGCCGCCGAGGTGGCCGCCGCCGCCCGGATGGTCCACCGCGACACGCGTCGGGCCATTCAGGCCGCCGTGCGGAACCTCCTCGCCTTCGCCCGCCAGTCACGCCCGCGTCACTGGGGCTTCAAGCCCCGCCCAGGCGTCACCGCCGGCGAGCGCTTCGTGCCGCTGTCACGGGTGGGCTGCTACGTCCCCGGCGGCACCGCGCCGCTGATCTCGACAGTCGTGCACACCGCCACTCTCGCCCGCGCCGCCGGCGTGCCCGAGATCGTCATGGTGACACCGCCCGGACCGGATGGCGCCATCAACCCGGCCCTGCTCTACGCGGCCAGCATCGCCGGCGTGACCGAGGTCTACCGCCTGGGCGGCGTCTACGCCATCGGCGCCCTGGCCTACGGCACTGCTTCGGTCCGCAAGGTCGAGAAGATCGTCGGACCCGGCAACGCCTACGTCACCGCCGCCAAACGCCACGTCTACGGCCATGTCGCCCTGGACCTCGTGGCGGGGCCCTCGGAAATCCTCATCATCGCCGATGACTCGGCCGACCCGGCCTTCATCGCGGCCGATATGCTGTCGCAGGCCGAGCATGGCTCCGGCCGCGAGCAGGCGGTCCTGGTGACGACGGCCGCGCCGTTGCTCGACGCCGTGGCGGCCGAGCTCCAGGCCCAAAGCCGCCTCCTGGCGCGCTCCGAGTGCGTGCAGCGCGTCATGGACCGCGGCGTCTTCCTCATTGAGGCCGCAGACCTCACCGAGGCCGTCGCCCTGGCCAACCGCTACGCGCCGGAGCACCTCGAGATCATGACACGGCGCCCTGAGGCACAGGCCCGACGCATCACCCGCGCCGGCGCGGTGTTTGTCGGGGCGTGGACCCCCGAGCCGATCGGCGACTTCGTGGCAGGACCGAGCCACGTCCTGCCCACCGGCGGCGCGGCGCGCTCCTTCAGTGGCCTCACCGTCAGCCAGTTCTACCGGCGCCTCAGCGTGGTGCGCTACGACCGCCGGGCCCTGCAGCGGGAGATGCCCCACGTGGCACGCTTCGCCGCCGAAGAGGGCCTCGACGCCCACGGCCGGAGTGTGTCAATCCGGGCCGGCAAGCCCTCGGCGTAAGCCCGAGTGCATCGTTGCGGGAAGAGCAGGGACGGCCCCCTCCAACTGGCCAGCCCAGGCACCAACGGGACACCCACGGCAAAGCCGTAAGTATCCATTTCATAAGAAATTACGC
>JAGVUW010000859.1 GCA_019136035.1 Verrucomicrobiota bacterium
CAGGTTGAGGAAGACCTCCTGGGTGTAGGTGAACTGCCCGATGACGTTCAGCGAGAGCGCCGCCCGGCGGTTGTAGCAGCGCATGCCGCACGAGACGTCATGGAAACGCCGTCCCGTCAGCGACGAGATCAGGCGGCTCATCATGCGGTTGCCCCAGAGCTTCACGGGGGGCATGGTCGGCACCAGCGCCGCGTCGGCGAAGCGCGAGGCGGTGGCGAAGTCGGCCTCGCCGCGCAGCACCGGCGCGATCAGCGTCGGTATGGTCGTCGGGTCGAACTGGCCATCGGCGTCGATGCTGGCGATCAGGTCGGCGCCGAGTTCGAGGGCCTTGGCCAGGCCCGTCTGGAAGGCCGCCCCGACGCCGCAGCGCTCGCCATGGCTGACGACGATCGCGCCGGCGGCACGCGCCACCTCGGCGGTGCGGTCGGTGCTGCCGTCGTCCACGACGACCGCCTGGACACGGCCCACGCCCGGGATGTCCCGCGGGATGCCGCGGATGACATCGCCAACCGTGATCTCCTCGTTGAGTGCTGGGATCAGCACCACCAGGAACGCCTCACGGGGCGGCGCTGCAGTGGCTGGGGCAGGGTTGGGCATGGCGATCACTCGAGCCTCGGTCGTGGGGCTGTAGGGGTCGGATTTACTGTAGCATCGGCGCGACTCGCGTCAACGCCAAGGCCGGCAGGAGTGCCGGGCGGCAGTTCTGGGGCTGCTCGGGCGGTCCCCACTGCCGGGGCGCGGCCCCTGAGGGCGGCTGAGGCCGCGGCGGCGGGGCGGTCATGTGGACAGTCCCGCGCCGGTTGGCTATGGTATGGTGCCCGCCTGGAGTTCGGCCGCTGGAGCCTGCCGGCGGTGGCGCCGGCGCCATGGTGGCGTGGCGGAGGCCGATGCTGCCGGCTGGGTGCAGCCGTCGCCCAGGACAGGACCGCGATGACGTCCCCGCTCAAGTCTCCGGAGAGTTTCCGCTGGGAGTTCGCGCCGTCGGCGCCGAGTTTCCTGCGCCAGTCTCTGGCGGACGGTACCTGGGCCGCGTCGGCGGTGCTGATCAAGCGCAACCGCCTCCGTCAGGTATACCGCGTGCCGGGCAGCCCGGGCATGGTGGTCAAGGTTCACAGCCCGCCGGGGTGGTTCGAGCGTCTGAAGGCGCGCTGGCGTCCGTCGGGCCGTCGCGAGTACGAGTCGTCGTGTCTGGCCCGTGATCGTGGTCTGGCGGTGCCGGCGCCGCTGGGGTATGGGGTCCGGGGCGTCGAGACCCTCTCGGCGGCGGTCGACGTGGGCGTCTGCGACGACCTGGCCGCGGCCTGGGCTCGTGTGGCCGGCGAGCCGCGCGGCCGGGCCCGTCTGCTGGAGGCGCTGGTGGTGTTCGCGCGGTCCTACGCGTCGGCCGGCCTGCGCCACCCGGATCTCCACGCCGGCAATATCCTGGTGGCGGATGGCCCGGCGGGTCCGCGCTGCGTGCTGGTCGACCTGGCCGGTGTGCGTCCCTGTCGGGACCGCAGTGCCTGGGCTGTGGCGGGCTGGGTGACGCAGTTGGCGCCGTCGCTGCGTCGCCGCGAGGTGTCGGCGCTGCTGTCGGCCTGCGGTGCTGTCGAGCCCGGCGGCGATGCGCAGGGCGTCTACGGCGATCTGCTGCGGCGGCAGGCGCGGTCAGCGGCGCGGCGCTGGCCGGGCCGGCGACGGCGGCTGCTCGAGGAGAGCAGCCTGTGCCAGTGCCATCGCGACCCGGATGGCCTCTGGCGGCTGTTCCGGCCCTTCTCACTGGAGGCCGCCCGCGAGGCCCTGCGCCAGCACCGCGCTCAGGTCTCGGCGGGGCGGCTGCTGAAGGACGACCGCAAGCGCCGCCTGTCGCGGGTCGAGGTGGGCGGCGTCTCGTACGTCGTTAAGGAGTTCCTCGAGCCGGGCCGCGGCCCATGGCGGGCTGACCGGCGGAGCTGGCTGAACCACTACCGCCTGGCGCCGGGGCGCTTCCCGGTGTGTCGCTGCCACGCCTGGCTGGCGGGCCGGGACGGCGGGGTGCTCGTCCTGGAGGATGTCGGCGCGCGCCATCTGCAGGCGGCCTCCGGCGAGTTGCCGGCGCCGTCCCGGCGGCCGCTGCTGGCGTCAGCGGCGCAACTGCTGGCGGCCCTGCACAGCACGGGCGCGGTTCCCCACGACCTGAAGGCAACGAATTTCGTCGAGGCCCGCCACGGCGAGCCGCGCGGCGCGGTGTGCATGGTCGACGCTGACGCGGTGCGGTTCTGGGGCGGCGTCCGGCCGGTGGAGCGCGTGCGGGCGCTGGGGCAGTTCCTGGGGAACCTCCCGGCGGCAGTCTCGCGGCGTGAGCGCCTCCGTTTTGCCGTCGAGTACCGCCGCGAGGCCGGCCTGACGCCGGCGGTGCTGCGGCGACTTCTGGCGGCGTTGCCGGCGACGTCCGGCGCGGCGTTGCCGGCGACGTCCGGCGCGGCGGTGGCGGCGCGAGCGCGTCGCGGCGGCGCGAGCAGGCCCTGAAAGACGGCCGGCCATAGCCCGGCGAAGGTAGACCTTAATGAAGATCCTCCATCTCTACAGCGACTGGAAGTGGACGGGCCCGGCCGAGCCGGTCCTGCAGATGTGCCAGAGCCTCCAGGACCGCGGTCACGAGGTCCTGCTGGCGCACTGCCCGAGCCCCAAGGCGGTCCCCGAGGACATCGCCGGCAAGGCGGCGGCCTATGGAGTGCGGACCACGACGCAGTGGGCCCTGGATCGTCACTGGCCCCTGCGGGCGACCTGGCGCGACTTCCGCGGGCTGCCGCGTTTCGTCGCCGCCGAGGGCTTCGAGGTGGTGCACATGCACCTCAGCCACGACCACGCCCTCGGTGCGGGCGCCTGCCGCCTGGCGCTGGGACGACGGGCGCCGGTGCTGGTGCGGACCCTGCACCGGCGCAGCGTCCTGGAGTCGCGGCTGGGGTCGCGCACCCTGCTGCGCCGCCTGAGCGACGGGCTCCTGCTGTTCACCGAGTCCTTCCGGCAGGTGACCATCGAGCGTTTCGGGCTGGACCCGGAGCGCGTCGGGGTGCAGCCGCTGACCATCGACCTGGAGCGCTTCAGTCCGTCGCGGCGCCTGCGCGATGTCCGCGCCGGCTTTGGCATTGCCCCCGAGGCGCCGCTGATCGGGATCGTCGGGCGGTACCAGAAGTACCGCAAGGCCGAGGTCTTCCTCGAGGCCGCGGCGCGGCTGGCGGCCGAGGAGCCCGAGGCGCGCTTCCTGGTCATCGGGCGGTCCAGTCAGCTCCAGGAGACGGTCGTGGCGCCGATGCAGCGGCTCGGCCTCGGCGACCGCGTCGTCCTGACCGGCTACCGCATCGAGGACTACGACGACATCCTCGGCGCCCTGGATGTCTTCACCCTGCTGATGCCGGGGTCGGACGGCACGGCCCGGGCGGTGCGCGAGGCCCTGGCGCTGGGTCGGCCCTGCGTGGTTTCCGACTTCGGGATGCTGCCGGAGATTGTCCAGGACGGCGAGACCGGCCTGGTGGTTCCGGCCGAGCCGGCGGCGTTGGCGGCGGCCTGGCTGCGTCTGGTGCGTGAGCGGCCCTGGCGCGAGAAGCTGGGCCGTCAGGCCGCGGCCTACGCCCGCAGCCACTTCAGCACGGCCCTCCTGGGCGAGCGCCTCGAGGGCTTCTACGCGCATCTGCTGGCGAAGGCCCGGGGCTGAGGGCCGGCGCCGCTCGCATGGGGAGAGCGGGGTGCGGTGCTGTCGAGGCCATTGCGGCTCGTGGACGCATTCGCGTCTGTGGACACTCGCGCTCCAGCCGACGTGGCGGGCGATGCGGTTGCGGCTCGTGGACGCATTCGCGTCTGTGGACACTCGCCCTTCTATGTGGGCCGTCAAGGTGCTGCGCTGCTTTTCTGTTCTCTTGCCTTCCCTGCTCCTCAGTCTGAAGGCTCCCGTGCCCTGCGTTCAG
>JAGVUW010000565.1 GCA_019136035.1 Verrucomicrobiota bacterium
GGTGTTGAGCTGTTCCGGGACCGCCTTGCCCGGGCACCACGCGTCCGTGTTCAGCGTGCACCAGTTCGTCTCGCCGGCCAGGCCGCGCTCGTTGCCGCACCAGCGCACGTCCGGTCCGACATCGCTGAACATGACCGCCTCGGGCTGCAGCTCGCGCACCATCGCCCAGGTGTTCTGCCAGTCGTAGTAAGTCGCCGGGTCGATCTGGCGCACCTCGCGGCTGCCGCCGTAGTAGCCGTCGCCGCCGCGGGCGCCGTCGAACCAGACCTCGAAGATCGGGCCGTACTCGGTAAGGAGCTCGCGGAGCTGGCTGCGGTAGTACTCGATGTAGGCCGGCTGGCCGTAGTGCGCGTGGTTGCGGTCCCAGGGCGAGAGGTAGACCCCGAAGCGCAGGCCCTGCTCGGCACAGGCCGTCGAGAGCTCGCGGACGACGTCGCCGCGGCCGCCCCGCCAGGGGCTGTGCTTCACCGAGTGCTCGGTGTAACGCGACGGCCACAGGCAGAAGCCGTCGTGGTGCTTGCAGGTCAGAATCAGCCCCCGCAGGCCGGCGGCACGGGCCGTGCCCACCAGCGCCCCGGCGTCGAAGGCGCTCGGGTCGAACAGCGCCGGCGATTCGTCACCGAGGCCCCACTCGCGGTCGGTGAAGGTGTTGACGGTGAAGTGCACAAAGCCGTACACCCCCATCTGATGCCAGGCCCACTGGCGCGGGCTGGGCACCGGCCCGCAGGGCGCCGGCGGCGGTACGGTCGGTTGACTGGCCTGATCCATGCTCAATGACACTCCTGATGACAATGGCCCTTCGCGAACCGGCGACGCCGCGACAACCGGCACACCGCCGGCAGGCCCGGCCCCCCCGCGAGGACGCCTCAGCGCAACCGGCCGGCGACGCCGGGCAGACGGCTGTAGACCCAGGCGCCGTCCACGATCGTGCCGACCACGCGGCCGCGGCACAGACGGCCCTCGTACGGGCAGTTCCGCGAACGCGAGTAGAACTGGGCCGGGTGCAGGACATGCTGTGCCGACGGGTCGAGCAGGGTGACGTCGGCCGCCGCACCGGGCGTCAGCGTCCCGGCCTCGATATGCAGGACCTCGCGGGGGCCACGGGTGAAGCGCGCCACCACGTCCGGCAGGGCCATGGCCCCGCCGTGCACCAGCTCAGTCAGGCACAGCGCCACGGCGGCCTCGAGGCCGACGATCCCGGCCGGGGCACGCTCCATCCCCGCCGCCTTCTCCTCGGTGGCGTGCGGCGCGTGGTCCGTGGCGATGACGCCAATGGTGCCATCCGCAACGCCCGCCACCACCGCCTGGCGGTCGGCTTCCGTGCGCAGCGGCGGGTTCATCTTGGCGTTGGGGCCATGCAGGACGCAGCAGGCCTCGGTCAGGCAGAGGTGATGCGGCGATGCCTCGGCAGTCACCGGCAGGCCATGCTGCTGGGCGGCCCGGACCATCGCCACGCTGAAGGCCGTCGAGATGTGCTGGATGTGGATCGGCCAGCCGGTCTCACGGCAGATCAGGATGTTGCGGCAGACGACCAGGTCCTCGGCCAGACCGGGCTGGCCCGACACACCCAGACGCTGCGCGAAGTCACCGGCATTCATGGCGCCGCGGCGGGCGACGCTGTCGTCCTCGCAGTGGTCGATGACCGGCAGGCCGACCTCGGCAGCACGCCGCACCGCCTCGAGCATCAGGCCGGCGTCCTGCAGGCAGGTGCCGTCGTCGGTCAGCGCCACCGCCCCGGCCGCCGCCAGGGCGCGGGCGTCGCTGAGGGCCTTCCCGGCGCGACCCTGGCTCAGCGCCCCGGTCTGCAGCACCCGCACGCAGGCCCTCTCACGGGCCGCCGACAGGACCTGCTCGAGGATCTCCGGGCGGTCCACCGGCGGGCTGGTGTTCGGCATCGCCACGACCGTGGTGAAGCCCCCGGCCGCCGCGGCCTGGGTGCCGCTGGCGATGTCCTCCTTGTGCGTCTGACCCGGCTCGCGGAGATGCACATGCAGGTCGATGAAGCCCGGACAGACCACCAGACCGGCGACATCCACCACCGGCGCACCCGGCGCCGCCTCGGCCGCCACGCGGCCATCGACGATCGCGACGTCCCGAACCTCGTCAAGGCCGTTCACCGGATCGATGACACGGCCGCCTCTCAGGATCATCGTGCCTTCCATGCGGGCTCCTGTTGTCACGCTCGCGCTGCGGGCCTGCCCGGTTCACAGCCCTAACATAGACGCCCAACCGCCCGCCCGCAGGCCTCCCGGGTCGCCTGCGAACGCCGGAGTCCCGGACGGCGCCCAGCGGGCGCCGCCAGAGAACGGCGCCGCTGAGGACCGGGGGTACCAGGGACTCAAGGGACTCGAGGGACTCAAGGGACTCAAGGCGCGGCGCCAGGGGCGCCGGAGGCGCGGCGGGCTCCAGGGGCGGCGCGGGCGCCGGAGGCACAAGGGGCGGCGCGGGCGCCGGGGGCACAAGGGGCGCGAGCGGCGCCAGGGGCGCCAGGAGGATCTGCGGGGGACCATCCTGGAGTCCCTTTTGTCCCTGGCGTCCCTTTTGTCCCTGGCGTCCCTTTTGTCCCTGGCGTCCCCTTCCTGGAGGCCTCAGGCCCGCAACCCGGAGCCGGCGCGGGCGACGCCTCGCGTCGGAACATGCGCAGGGATGCGCATGCCACCTCCTGTCCGGCGCCCCCTTGACTCGGCGGCCATGGACAGCGCCGCGGCGGCGGTGTAGAGTCCGACGTGCGGTCGGTGTGGCGTGGGTTCAGGGCCGGGCGGAGCTTACCCCTTCAGCACCGGGCGGGTGCATGGCCGTTTCTGATAACACCAGCATTACTCTCCTCGAGCGCATTCGCGACCCGGGCAACCACGACGCCTGGGAGCGCTTCGCGGCCTTCTGTCAGCCGGTGATCTGCCGCTATGCCCGCCGGTTGGGCTGCAACGCCGCCATGTGCCAGGACGTCGTACAGGAAACCCTGGTTGACCTGGTCCGGATCATGGCGACGTTCCGCTATGATCCGGCGCACGGGCGCTTCCGCTCGTTCCTGTACCAGATCGTCCGGCGGCGGGTCTGCAACGCCTGGCGCCGTCAGGCGCGCTATCAGACTCTGGATCCCTCCGACCTCGCCGGGCACGCCGTCGCGCCGGAGCAGCGTCCGGACTCGTGGGAGACCGAGTGGCAGCGCCAGGTGGCCATCGAGGCCCTCGAGCTCCTGCGCCAGCGCGTGGAGGCGACGTCCTTCGAGGCCTTCCACGCCGACATCGTCCTCGGTGAGCCGGTCGCCAACATCTGCGCCCGACTGGACCTCCAGCCGAATGCCTTCTACCAGATTCGCCATCGCCTCGGGGCGGCCCTGCGCCGCATCGTGGTCAGCATCGAGAGCGACGTCGAGGTGCCGCATGGACCCTGAACAGATCGGCGAGCTCTGCCGTGGCACCCCGGACAGGACCGCGCTGTTCGACGATGCGTCGCTGACGCGGTCGCTCGAGCAGTGCCGGACGCTCCTGAGGCGCTTTCCGGCGCCGTCGCGCCTGCCGGCGGTCCTGGTCGTCGGCGCGCGGACGCCGCCACGCTGGATCACCCTCACCGGCGACGCCCTGCGCGTCGGACGCGCCGCCGAGAACGACCTGGTGATCGACGACCCCGGCGTGTCGCGCTGCCACTGCCGACTGGTGCATGCCGGCGGAGTCTGGCACGTCGACGACCTGGAGTCGCGCCACGGCGTCGTCTGGCGCGGATCCAGGGTGCGCCGGCGGCTCCTCTGCTCCGGCGACATCCTGGCCCTGGGCTCCGTCTGTCTGATGTATGTCGACGAGCCCGCCGCGGACCCGGAAGGTCCCGCCGCCGAGGGCGCCGCCGCCTCAGGCGCCGGCGCGGACGCGTAGGCGCCGGTGTGCCCGGCAACGCCGCCGGCGCCGCCGCCTCGCGCCACGACAGC
>JAGVUW010000586.1 GCA_019136035.1 Verrucomicrobiota bacterium
GCGGCACGACATCCCGGTGATCTACCGGGTTCAGGACCCGCCCTCGGCGCCGGTGCAGAGCCTGCATCAGTACGACCCGGTCGAGTTCGAGCGTCAGATCCGCAAGCTCAAGCGCACCCGCCTCAGCACCATCCCGCAGGCGCACGCCGGCCTGGGCCTGGAGCTCTACACCCAGATCAGCTCGCCGCTGCGACGGTACGCCGACCTGGTCCTGGCCCGCCAGCTCAACGCCCATGTCGAGGGCCAAGCCTTCCCCTACTCGCAGGTCGAGCTCCTCGAGGTCCTCGACGCGGTCGAGCGCACCAGCCAGCAGAATCGCGCCCTGGAGCGCGAGGCGCGCAAGACTTGGCTGCTCGAGTACGTTCGCCAGGAACTGCTCGGCAGCGAGCGCGAGGCGGTCGTGGTCTCCCAGGACGGGCGCTTCGTCCTGGCCGAACTCGATGGCATCTTCGAACGCGGCGTCCTCTTCACCCGCGGCACCGTCCGGCTCGGCCAGCGCGTCCTGGTGCGGGTGCGCGACGTCAGCCCCAAAGAGGGCAAGATGGCCCTGGAGATGATCGCCTGACGGATCTCCGCCACCCCGGCAGAGCCGGTTGGGCGGACATCCGTATGGGGCCGGCCTCGGGCGGTGCCTTCCTCGCCGGCCGCCGAGCGACCACTGGAGCCGCGGATGCGCGGCCGGCGCATCCCGGAGGGATGCCAGATCGTAGCCGGGGGTCGCGCGAGAGCACGACCCCCGGAAACACGGACCCACGAACCACGCACCCTGAAGGGGTGCCAGAGCCGGATCTCCAATCAGCCAGGGGCATGGCCCCGGGCGATGGACGGACCGCCTCCGCGACACTACGTTGTGACGTTCGCCAGGCCGAGCCGGCGACGGCGCAGAGTAAGGCATGACAACCGCCCGGCGCAGCCGGGGTGGCAAGGAGTTCCCCGATGGCAGAGACGCTCAGGAAGGCGACGTGGTTCAAAGGCCGGCCGGGGCCGCTGGTGCTGGTGATTATGGATGGCGTCGGCTACGGCGCCTACGAGCAGGGCGACGCCGTGCGTTCGGCCCTGACCCCCACCCTGGACTGGCTGCACGCGCACTGCCCGAACACCCCGCTGAAGGCCCACGGCAAGGCCGTCGGGCTGCCCTCGGACGAGGATATGGGCAACAGCGAGGTCGGCCACAACGCCATCGGCGCCGGGCGCGTCTTCGCGCAGGGCGCCATGCTGGTGAACCGCTCGCTGGAGAGCGGCGCGCTGTTCGAGGGCAAGGCCTGGCAGGAGATCCGCGGCAACTGCGTCGAACACGCCTCGACCCTGCACTTCCTCGGGCTCTTCTCCGACGGCAATGTGCATAGCCACATGGACCACCTCAAGGCCATGATCCGGCGCGCCAAGGCCGAGGGCGTGTCACGGGTGCGCGTGCACATCCTCCTCGATGGCCGCGACGTCGGCGAGACCAGCGCCCTGGAGTACGTCGATCCCTTCGAGGCCTTCCTGGCGGAACTGAATGGCGATGGCTTCGACGCCCGCATCGCCTCCGGCGGCGGCCGCATGAGCATCACCATGGACCGCTATCAGGCCAACTGGGACATGGTCCGGCGCGGCTGGGAGACACATGTGCAGGGCAAGGGCCGCGCCTTCGCCTCGGCCCGTGAGGCCGTCGAGACCCTGCGCGCCGAGACACACGCCATCGACCAGGACCTGCCGCCCTTCGTCATCGCTGCCGGCGGCGAGCCGGTCGGGCGCATCCAGGATGGCGACTCGGTGGTGTTCTTCAACTTCCGCGGCGACCGCTCGCTGGAGATCACGGCCGCCTTCGAGAACGACGAGTTCACAGCCTTCGACCGCGGCCACCGCCCGGACGTGGTCTACGCCGGCATGATGGAGTACGACGGCGACCAGCACGTGCCCCGGCGCTACCTGGTGGCACCGCCGGCCATCGACCGCACCGTCGGCCAGTTCCTCTGCGCCAGCGGCGTGCGCTCCCTGGCCATCAGCGAGACCCAGAAGTTCGGCCATGTCACCTACTTCTTCAATGGCAACAACTCGGGATACATCGACGCCAGCCTCGAGGAGTACGTCGAGATCCCCTCGGACATCCTGCCCTTCGAACAGCGCCCGTGGATGAAGGCCGCCGAGATCACCGACCGCGTCCTCGAGGCCATCGGCTCAGGCCGCTTCGACTTCATCCGGATCAACTTCCCCAACGGCGACATGGTCGGCCACACCGGCGTCTACCAGGCCGCCCAGATCGCGGTCGAGACCGTCGACCTCTGCCTCGCACGCCTCCTCAAGGCCGTCCGCGCCGCTGGCGGCGTCATGGTCGTCAGCGCCGACCACGGCAACGCCGATGACATGTTCGAACACGAGAAGAAGACCGGCGCCGTCAAGATCGAGAACGGCATCCCCAAGGTCAAGACCGCCCACTCGCTCAACCCGGTGCCCTGCCTGATCTTCGACCCGGCCAGCGCCGGCGAGTACGCGCCGACGCTGCGCACCGGCATGGGCATCAGCAGCCTGGCGGCGACCTGCCTGAATCTCCTCGGCTACGAAGCCCCGGACGACTACGACCCGAGCCTGCTGCAGCGCCCCTGACGGATCATCCGTCACTGGCCGTTACCCGCCAGTGACGGACGATCCGATGGACGGGAGACTCGCGGCGCAGCCGCCGCTCTCCCGTCGCTCCCCGGAATAGGTCGCGCGAGCCGAGTGCGACCACGGGCGCCGCAGGCAGCGTCGACAGCACAACACCGCGATCGTTCCTGCGAGCCGGGATGGCCGCGCCGTCGCGGCGCCTCAGGCCGGCGCGGCGACGGCGCCGCGCCGCGTGAGCGTGAAGACGTAGATCTCGCCGCGCGGCTCGAAGTCGCCCGCAAAGCCGGCCGCCGCGAGGGCGTCGCAGGCATCCTGCAGATTCCGCCGCCCCGGGTCGGCAAAGAACAGCAGCCCGCCGGGAGCGCAGTAGCGCCGGGCGCACTCGACGAAGGGCTGCACCATCTCCCGCTCGTAGATCAGGTCGCTGCCCAGGACAATGTCGAAGTCGCACGCCAGATGCGGGCGGCGCCAGTCGAGGCGCTCGTAGCGGATGTCCTCGAGGCCGTTGTCGCGGGCGTTGCGGAGGAAGAACGCCTCGTTGTCGGGATGGAAGTCGGTGGCCGTCACCCGCGCCCCGAGGCGTGCCGCCACCATCGCCGGCAGGCCCAGGCCGCAGCCCAGCTCGAGGACGCGCCGGCCCGGCCAGAGATCCGGCCGCGCCGCCATCGACTCGGCCAGCGCCAGCGAGGACTCCCACAGACGCGTGTAGTAGGGAATCTGGCAGGTGTCGTCCGGGGCAGTCGCGACGTAGTGGTCGATCGCTTCGTCGATATCGCTGACGATATGCAGACGCAGCACCATCGGCCCGACGACGACCTCCTCGAGGCTGGTCCGGAAGAGGGGCGCCGCCGGCGCCGCCGGCGTCTGGGGGTCGTGCTGGGTGCTCATGCGTCGAGGTTCTGCACCGTGATGTTGCCTCTGTCCGCGGAGGGTTGAGACGGCGTGAGTGCGCCCGGACCGGCCGGTCAGCGGCGCCGCGCACGCTCCCGCAAAAGTCGCGGGGTCCCGCGGCGGTGGCTGACTATAGAGCCGACCCGCCCCGCCGACAACCCGCGCTCCCCGCCGCGCCGGCGCGGCGGTGGGAGGTGCCATGCGCATCCCTGCGCATGACCGCCGGGGCCACGGCACCGCCCGTGGAACCGGAACGGGCGCCATCGGCGCCCGAACAGAGCCGAGCCGACGCTCGGCGCTCCCAGCGGCGCGGCGGTGGGAGGTGCCATGCGCATCCCTGCGCATGACCGCCGGGGCCACGGCACCGCCGTGGAACCGGAACGGGCGCCATCGGCGCCCGAACAGAGCCGAGCCGACGCTCGGCGCTCCCAGCGGCGCGGCGGGG
>JAGVUW010000363.1 GCA_019136035.1 Verrucomicrobiota bacterium
GGACACAGGCGAAACGCCTGTGCCACTCTGGGGAAGGAGCGGCAACGTGGCCCAGGCGTCTCGCCTGGGGCTTTCGGGCGCCGGGGAGCGGCGCCCGACCTGGGTGCGCCGGAAACCATGCGCAGGGATGCGCATGCCACATCCAACCGGAGTTCCACCGACTACCGACTACCGACCACGGACTACGGACGCCCGACCCCCGAGGCCCGACCCCCGGTTTCCGACTCCGAACTCCGGACCTGCCTGCGACTCTCCCCTTTCCCCTCCCCATCCGTGTCCATCAGTGTCCATCCGTGGTTCTCTTATCCTCCCTCTTCGTGCCCTTCGTGGTTGGCTCCCCTCCCTCTTCCCCCTCTGCGTTCCTCCGCGTCCTTTGCGGTAGAATCCCCTCCCCCGGAGCGGCTGGAGGCCGCCGCTGCGCCGGGATTGCGCCGGGGGCGGCGCCGGGCTACCGTACGCGGCGTACACCGGACCACGATCCCCGCATGACCCAAGGAGGTGTCGGCTATGGCCAACCTGCGTTCCTGGACGCTGACCGATGTCGGCCAGCGCGTCTATGTCGACCGTCTCGAACTCACTCCCGGCGCCGTGGCGCTGACCTCGCCGATTGCCTGGTCGATCCGCAAGCGCACCCTCCAGGGCGGCCTCAGCGCCGGTGTCGACATCATCGAAGTCGACAATGGCGCCCTGTCGTTCACCCTGGTGCCGACGCGCGGCATGGGCTTCTGGAAGGGCTCCTACCACGGCCTGCCGATCGGCTGGCAGTCGCCGGTGGCGGGGCCGGTGCATCCGGCCTTTGTGCAGGCCCTCGACCAGGGCGGGCTCGGCTGGCTGAAGGGCTTCGACGAGTGCATCGTGCGCTGCGGCCTGGCGTCGAATGGGCCGCCCTGCACCGATGTCGTCCCCGACAACAATGGCAATCCCTCCAAGGTCAACCTGACTCTCCACGGCCGCATCGCGAATCTCCCGGCGAGCCGTGTCGAGATCCAGATCAAGCCGGGTCCGCCGACCGAGCTGACGGTCATCGGCATCGTCGACGAGGCGATGCTGTTCTGTCCGCAGTGGCGCCTGGTGACACGCATCAGCACGACGGTCGGGAGCAACCGTGTCAGCATCAGCGACCGCATCATCAACGTCCGCGAGGTCCCGGACGAGATGGAGCTGCTCTACCACTGCAACTTCGGGCGGCCCTTCCTCGAGGAGGGCGCCCGGATGGTGGCACCCAGCCTGGCGGTCGCGCCGCGCGACGCGCGCGCCGCCGAGGACATCGCGCGCTACGCCGAGTACCCGGCGCCGACGCCCGGCTATGTCGAGCAGTGCTACTGGCATGACCTCGCCGCCGGCGCCGACGGCATGACCCTGGCCATGCTGCGCAATGCCGAGGGCGACCGCGGCGTCGTGGTGCGCTTCCCGAAGAGCCAGTTGCCATGGCTGACGCAGTGGAAAAACACCGTCGGTGAGCGCGAGGGCTACGTCACCGGCCTCGAGCCGGGGGTCAATCTGCCCAATCCGAAGACCTTTGAACGCGAGCAGGGCCGCGTCGTCACGGTGGCACCGGGGGCCACCTACAGCAGCGACCTGGTCCTCGAGGTCCACGACACCGCCGAGGGGGTGTCCGGCGTCGAGGCCGAGGTCGCGGCGCTCCTCGGCGGCCGTGCCACGACGGTCCACCCGCGGCCGGTGCCGCGCTGGTCGCCGGGCGCCTGAGCGGCGGACTACGGACTGCGGGGAGCGGGGAGGAAGAGACTACCGACGACCGACGACCGACTACCGACGCACAGACGCACGGACGCACAGACGCACTGCCCCTGTTCCCTGGGTAACCCCTTGTCTACCGACGCACAGACGCACAAAGGCACCGGCGCTTCGTCCCCCCGAGCCGGGGGCGGCGCCGATGCCGGAACTGGCCACTCCCCCGTGCCGGCCGGCTTCCCGCCGGGCGTCGGACGGCGCTTTCTGCTCGCCTACGCGGCGCTGTTCGTGCCCTTCGCGATCACCACGCCGTATCTCCAGAAGCTCCTGGCGCTGCGCGGCTTCGCTCCTGACCGGATCGGTCTGATCCTGGGCTGCTTCGAGGCCATGGCGGTGGTGGCGCCGCCGGTGTGGGGCTACCTCTCCGACCGCACCCACCGGCCGCGCCTCATCCTGGGGCTGTGCATCGCTGCCGGCGCGCCGGTCTTCGCGCTCTTCAACTGGGTGCAGGGCTTCCCGGCGGCGCTGGCCGTGGCGGTGCTCTTTGGACTCTTCTACCGCAGCCTCATACCGCTGACCGACGGCATTACCTTCCGCTTCATCCACCGGCACGGCGGCGACTACGGCCGCATCCGCATCGGCGGCTCGATGGGCTTCATCGCCTGCATGCTCCTGGTCGAGCCACTCGGCCTGGGGAGCAGCCGCGACGGCGCCCTGATCATCGCCGCGGTGGTCGGCGCCTGCCTGCTGCACCTCCTCAGCGTCGGGCTCCTGCCGGCGGCCGAGGCGCCGCCGGAGGCCGGCGACGCCGGCGCGCGGACGTGCCGCGGGGGCGGTGCGGGCGGCGCCGAATCGGTCCCGCACGAGGGCCTCCTGCAGGCCCTGCGGACGATCGCGCAGCCGGCCATTGTGTGGTTCACCCTCTGCGTCTTCCTCTGCCGAGTCGCCATGATGGCCTACTACGGCTTCTTCACTCTCTACCTCGCCGACGAGCTCGGCATCCAGGCAGCCGGCTTCATCTGGCTGCTCGGGCCGCTCAGCGAGATACCGATCATCTACTGGAGCCGCGCCATCATGGCCCGCATCGGTGTGCGGAATCTCTTCGCGCTGGGCCTCGTCGGCGCCGCACTCCGCCTCGGCGGCTTCAGCCTCGCCCACGGCCTCTGGGCAGTGATTCCCCTGCAGTTCCTGCACTCGCTGACCTTCGGCGCCTACCACTGCGCCAGTGTCACCTACGTCAGCCGCGTCGTCCCGCCGCGCCTGCAGAGCACGGCCCAGACGCTCTTCGCCGGCATCACGGTCGGCGGTGGCATGATGGTGGGCGGCGCGCTCGGTGGCGTGGTGGCACGCCAGGCCGGCTTCCGGCCGATGTTCGCCGCCGCGGCGCTGCTGGCCGTCCTGACCCTGGGTTTGCTCCTGTGGAAGGTGCCGCGGCTGGACGCGGTGAGGCGCTGAGGCGCCGGGAAGGACTGCGGGAAGGGGGGGAGAACCACGAATGAACACGAATGGACGCGGATGGGGGAGCGGAGGCGGCGGCGGGAAGAGTGAACCGGGTGGACGGCCGCGGCAAGCCGCGCCGGAAGACATGCGCAGGGATGCGCATGCCACATCCCCTCCGGCGACCGTCGTCGCCGGAGGAGTCCGGAGTCCGGGAGTCCGGAGTCCCACCGGCGCACCGTCTACTGACGCACCGACGCACGGGCGTACGCGCCCTCTTCCCCTTTCCCTCTCCCCCCTGCGTACCTCCGCGTCCTCTGCGGTAGCCCCCCTCTTCTCTTTCGTGTCTTTCGTGCCTTTCGTGGCCAACTCCCCTCCTCGGAGCGGCTGGGACGCCGCCGCGGCTGGCTGCGCCGGGAGCCATGCGCAAGGATGCGCATGCCACATCCCCCGGAGCGGCTGGGGACAGCCGCCGCTACGGCGCCGGGTCCAGGGCGAGGTCGCCGGCCTGGTCGACGTCGTAGAAGGGCCCGCCGGTGGCCTGCCAGGCCAGCCAGGCCTGCCGGGCGACGAGGTGCAGGCCGAGGTTGAAGCGCAGGGCGCGTTCGCGGGCGGTGTCCAGGCCGAGGGCGGCCAGGGGCAGGGCCCACTCGCAGGTCCACTCGGTCGGAGTTACCTGCGCCTGGTAACGCACGAGGGACTCGAGGGCCTCGCTCTGCGCGGGGGTGGTGTCGCCAACGGGTATGGCCCGGAGGGCGCCGTCGGTGGAGCCCCAGAGGACCCAGAGC
>JAGVUW010000005.1 GCA_019136035.1 Verrucomicrobiota bacterium
TTCAGCCCGAGATTGGCCTTGGCCCTGAACAGCACCTGGGCACCTGTGGCCGACGTCTTGGTGAACAGGTCATAGCCCATGTAGTAGCGGTCGCCCAACAGCAGCATGTCGGGCTTCAGACTGGCCAGAACCTTCTCAGCCAGACTCTTCTCCGAGTCCTTGTCGGTCCCCTGAGCCACGGCGCACATGCAGCGCGTGCCAAGCTCGACCAGCGCCACAAAGCGCAGTTGCGGATTGGGGTACTCCTTTCCATTGCTGTGCTTGGGAAACTCCTTGACGATCTCTTGCTCGTCGGGCAGCGCGAAGCTCGAACCGTCAATGGCCATCAGACGCAACGATCCGTACCAGGCGCCCCTGCTGTCAGCGTCCGCTGCCGGACGGCACACTATCTCCGCAAGTTCCCTTATGACATGTTCGCCCAGCCGTGTCCGGCCCTGGGAGATGGCCGAGTCACAAGCCGCCCAGCGGCACAGGGACGGAAACAAACCGGAGAGAGATTCCAGCAGCGCCTGAAGCACTGAGCGGATGTTGATGTTCGAGAACAACGCCATCGCGATGACGTAGTAGACGAGCACCTCCCGCGGCAGCTTGCGGTTGCGCAGGGTCTGCTTCCCATGCCTCGCCACGACTTCACGGACCAGCGGCATGGGCACGACCTCGGCGAGCACGCCGGAGCCGAGGTGGTCGTTCAGCCGTATTCCCCCGGGCAGAGCCTGCTTGTTCCGCGCCATAGTCACCTCCATAGGCTACGGAGGCAATATCGCGCAGAATCCACGGCTATGCAAGGCCTAAGTGAAGAGTATTAGACCCGTCAGACTGGTCAGACCGTCAGCCCAGAGCTGCGTGAAAGTCCGGTTCTGGCACCCCCTCAGGGTGCGTGGTTCGTGGAATCGCGTTTCCGGGGGTCGTGTTCTCGCGCGACCCCCGGCTGCGATCTGGCACCCCTTCAGCGCCCGCTGGGCGCAGTGTCCGCCCGATCATGTCACCATGGAAATCGTGGTCGATTTCCACAGGAGGGTGACCAGGCGAGCACTGACGCGATCGTCGATCGGCCCTACCGTCAGACACGACTCCCCTGGCGCCAGCCGTGCAGGATGCTATGGTGTGGCAAACACATCATAGCAGGATGCACGCCTATGACCGCCCGCCAGACCCCGCAGTCCCCCCTCCCCGAAGCCCCCGAGCCCTGTGGCCGCGAGGCGACCATCCTCGATTCCATTAATGAGGGGGTCTTCACGGTGGACCGCGACTGGCGCATCACCAGCTTCAACCGCGCCGCCGAGCGCATCGCGGGCATACCGCGGGAGCAGGCTCTGGGCAGTCCGTGTTCCGAGGTCTTCCGTGCCGACATCTGCGAGAAGCGCTGTGCGTTGCGCCAGACCCTCTCCAGCGGCCGGCCGGTGGTGCAGGCCACCGCGCACATCATCGACCACCAGGGCCGTCGTGTCCCGATTCGCATCGCCACGGCACTCCTGCGCGACCGCGATGGCCAGGTGGTCGGCGGGGTGGAGACCTTCCAGGACCTGACCCAGGTCGAACGCCTGCAGAAGGAGCTGACGGCGCGTTACAGCTTCGAGGACATCATCGGTCGCAGCGCCGTGATGCAGCAGCTCTTCGAGATCCTGCCGCAGGTGGCGTCCAGTCCCTCGACGGTGCTGATCGAGGGCCGCAGCGGCACCGGCAAGGAGCTGGTGGCCCGGGCGGTGCACAACCTCTCGCCGCGGCAGGCGAAGCCGTTCGTGGCGGTGAACTGCGCGGCGCTGCCTGACGCCCTCCTGGAGAGCGAGCTGTTCGGCGTGAAGGCCGGCGCCTACACCGACGCCAAGCGCGACCGCCCGGGGCGGTTCACCCTCGCCGAAGGCGGCACCATCTTCCTTGACGAGATCGGCGATATCTCGCCGGCCATGCAGGTGCGGCTCCTGCGCGTGCTCCAGGAGCGCGTCGTCGAGCCCCTCGGCGGGACCCGCCCGCAGCCGGTCGATGTCCGCGTTATCGCCGCCACCAACCGTGACCTGGCCCAGCTCGTCCAGCAGGGCACCTTCCGCGAGGACCTCTTCTATCGCATCCGGGTCATCCACCTGCGCCTGCCCGACCTGGCCGAACGGCGTGAGGACATCCCACTGCTGGTGCGGCACCTCATCGCCAAGTTCAACCACCTGCAGGGCCGCGATATCGCGGGCGTCTCCGACGACGTCATGGCCTGCCTGATGGAACACGACTACCCGGGCAACGTCCGCGAACTGGAGAACATCATCGAGCAGGCCTTCGTGCTCTGCCGTGGCGGCCTGATCGAGGTCAACCACCTCCCCCCCGAGCTGCGCCCAAAGGCCGTCGCCGGCGCCACACCAGCCCGGGCCCTGACCCTGGAGAGCCTCGAGAAGCTCTCCATCCAGCAGGCCCTCGAACGCCGACACGGCAACCGCCGACTCGCGGCCCAGGACCTCGGCGTCGACGTCAGCACCCTCTACCGCAAGATCCGCACCATGGGCATCACACCCCCCGCCCAGGACGGCCGCGCCCGACGGCAACGCTAGCTCGAACCGTGCACCGCACCCGTCCGCACCGCCATCGCCAGAAGCACTCCTTCGACGACGACTCGGAAGCCTCCCGGGGAAGCCTCGGACGCCGGCCTCCGCGGCACTGACCTCGGAGCGGCTCTGGGCGTTATTTGGATACAGCTCCAGGGATCTTCTGGCGGGATGCGTGTCGAGGCAGTAAGGTCCCTCGTCGAGCGGCTCCGTATGGGACGTCGTCGCGTCGTGGTGCCGCCGACGACGAGGAGGCCGTGTGGCGCTTCCAGACGGCGTGCCTCGGCCGAGGCCGGGTGGCCTTGCGACCGTCGCCACGCGGCAGGACGGGGTCAGGTCGGCAACGTGAGTGGGACCTCAACACAAGGGGGCGTGCGATGCTGTTCACCACCTGCAAGGTCGAGGGTCTGGGCTGCTACTCCTACGTCATCGGCTGTCCGAAGGCCGGCACGGCCTGTGTCGTCGATCCCGAGCGCCATGTCGAGCGCTATCTGGAGATCGCGCAGGACGCCGGGGTGAAGATCACGCATATCTTCGACACCCACCTGCACGCCGATCACATTACCGGCAGCGCCGAGCTGGCCCGCCGGACCGGTGCCACGATCTACGTCCACCCGGCCATCGAGCCCGGCTACGCCTTCGTGCCGGTGCGCGAGGGCGAGCGCTTCCGTTTCGGCTCGGCCGAGCTTGAGGTCATCGAGACCTTCGGACACACGCCCAACTCGATCTCCCTGGCGATCACCGACCACGCCCGCGCCCCGGAGCCCTTCGGCCTGCTCACCGGCGACCTCCTCTTCGTCGGCGACATCGGCCGGCCGGATCTGGCCGGGCCGGATCTGCTCGAGCAGCAGGTCCGCAACCTCTACGACAGCCTCTACACCAAGCTGGCGCGCTTCCCGGACTGGACCGAGGTCTACCCGGCACACGGCGAGGGCTCGCTCTGCGGCAGCGGCATGAGCGCCAAGCCGATGACGACCCTGGGCTACGAGCGCCGTCACAACCCGCTCCTGGCCGGGATGGCCTTTGCAGACTTCCACCGCGTCATGACGGCGGGCTTCGCGATCCGCCCGCCGAACTTCGCGGCGATCGTCAACACCAACCAGCGCGGCCCGGCCCTGCTCAACCAGGCGGCCGCCTTTGAGGACCTCTCCGTCCTGCAGGTCGAGCAGGCCCTCGCCGACGGCGCCCGCATCGTCGACACCCGCGCCCAGACCGCCTTCGGTGCCGCCTTCATCCCCGGATCGGTCAACATCGGCATGGCGCCGAACTCGGTGAACTGGCTCGGCATGGTCCTCGATGCCCAGACCCGCATCATCATCGTCGCCGACAGTCCGGCCGCTGCTCACGAGGCCGCCCGGCGCTACCGCCGCGCCGGCTATGACCAGATCATCGGCTACCTCGGCAACGGCGTCTCGGGATGGGCCCTCCAGGGCAAGCCCCTCGACCACCTGCCCCAGCTCACGCCCGCCAGCCTCAAGCACGTCCTCAAGACCTACCCCGACCACGCCACCCTCGACGTGCGCACAAGTGCCGAGTGGAATTCCGGCCACATCGACGGGGCCATCCACGTGCCGATCACCGCGCTCATCCAGGGCGGCGTGGACCTCCACCAGAACCGCCATATCACCGTGGTGTGCGGCTCGGGCTACCGCTCCAACATCGCCGGCAGCCTCCTCAAGTCCCGGGGCTACACCCACGTCTTCAGCCTCATCGGCGGCATGACCGCCTGGAATGCCGCACAGCGCCGCGCCTGAAGCACGCCGGCCAGGGGGCCAAGCCGACGCTCGGGGCGCCCGGGACCGAGCCGGCGCCGGGCAAGCAGGCCCACGGCGCCGTCCGTGGGCCTCCCGGGCGCCGCCCACGGCGCCCGGGAGTGCCGCCGTTGCAGGCGCCGCAGTCGGATCAGTCAGACCAGTCCTACTCCCAAGCCCCGCCGCAGGGCTGTCTGAAAGTCCGGTTCTGGCACCCCTTCAGGCATACGCGTCAACCTAAGGCCAATTCGTCGATCCACCGGTCGCACTTTTCGTTGAAGTTCTCTCGCCTTCGTCTGTCGTAGGTGCAGTAGCG
>JAGVUW010000227.1 GCA_019136035.1 Verrucomicrobiota bacterium
ACCGAACCGCCGCCGCGGGCTGGCGTTCGCCCGCCGGGCGTGGTATAGGAGGCCAGACGCGCCGCGGCGGCGGCGCCCGGCGGCCCGCTCGTCGTGCGGGGCGCGGGTGCGCCGTCGGCGCGACCTGGAGGAGTCTCGACGATGCGCCGATTCATCGCGTGGGTGTTCCTGCTGGCGCTGTCCCTTGCCGCGGCGCCGGCGGAGGAGTTCTCGACGGCCGCCTCGTGGATATGGTATCCCGAGCGCCCGGCGGTCGAGGGCTCCGGCCAGACGCGCTGTCTGCGCAAGGTCCTGCGTCTGGAGCAGCCGCCGGTGCAGGCGACCGTGCGTGTGCGTGTCGACGACCGCGTCGTCTTCCTTATGAACGGCGCGCCGGCGCCCGAGCCGCTTGAGAATGGCCCCGGCGGGGCGGTCTACGACCTGGCCGGGCGGCTTCAGGCCGGCGAGAATGTCCTGGCCTTCACTGTGACCAACGCCGGCGGCCCCGGCGGCCTGATACTCACCGGGACGCTGCGCTGGCCCGACGGCCGCGAGCAGCGCCTGCACTCGGATACGTCCTTCCGCGCGGCGCTGGCGCCGGCGGAGGGCTGGGAACGCCCGGGCTTCGACGACACCGGCTGGCCCGCGGCAAGGGTGGTCGGACATGCCTACACGGCGCCCTGGTATGACCTCGCCGCCTACGACATGGAGCCCTTCATCGAGCCGGCCGACCGCGAGCGCTGGCGTGTCTGGCGGGCGGCGCTGACCCGGATCCCGGCGGGCCTCGCCGACGAGCCGGCGCGGCGGGCGCGTTTCGAGACCATCCAGGGCTCCCCGGCGCTGCTCATCGACGGCCAGCCGCGGCCGGCACTGGCCTACCGCGGCACGGTCGACCCCATGACCGCCCACGGCCGGCGCCAGTTGGCGCACTTCCGCGATGCCGGCGTGCATGTCTACGCCGCCTACATGCCCCTGGACAAGGCCTGGGAGGACCGCCCGGGCCGCTTCGACGCCCTCGACGACCGCCTGCGTGCCTACCTCTCGGTCGACCCGGAGGCCCAGATCATCCTGCTCCTGCGCCTGGTGCCCCCGGAGTCATGGATGGACGCCCACCCGGACGAGCTGGTGCGCTATGCCAAGGGCGACGACTACAACAGCGCCGACGAGTCGCAGCGCGTGCGCCGGCCGTCCTTCGCCTCGGCACTCTGGCAGCGCGAGGCGGCGGCGGTCTGGCAGGCCGCCATCGAGCACCTCGAGGCGCAGCCCTGGGGCCGGCGCGTCATCGGCTACCACCCCTGCTATGGCATCTACGCCGAATGGCACTACTACGGCAGTTGGTCGCAGCAGATGCCCGACACCGGCCCGGCCATGACCGGCGCCTTCCGGTCCTGGCTGCGCCAGCGTTACGGCAACGACGCGGCGCTGCAGCATGCCTGGGGCGACGCGGCGGTGACCCTCTCGACGGCGGCCGTGCCGGGCGTGGCGCCGCGCGAGGCCGCCGACCTCATGGGCCTGCGCGATCCGTTGCAGCGGTCGTGGGTGATGGACTACTACCGCTGTCAGCAGGCCATCACCGCCGACGACATCGAGATGCTTTGCCGGATCGCCAAGGAGGCCACCGGCGAGCGGGTCCTCTGCGGCGCCTTCTACGGCTACTTCGAGGGCGTCCTGCCGCAGACCCAGGGCGGCCACCTCGAGCTGCCGCGGCTCCTGCAGTCGCCGCATGTCGACTACTTCGCGGCGCCCTACAGCTACAGCCACCGCCGCATGGGCGACGACGGCCGCACCCGCGCCATCACCGATGCCTTCACCGCCGCCGGCAAGATGCACTTCATCGAGGCCGACACCCGAACCCACCTCCACCCGCACCCGGTGCACGGCCGCGTCGACACCATGGCCCAATCCGTCGCCGCCATCCGCCGCGAGGTCGCCACCGCCCTGACCCACGGCAGCGCCCTGTGGTGGACCGACTTCGGCGCCGACGGCACGGCCGGGTGGTATGACGACCCCGAGCTGATGCGCGAGATCGCCGGGCTGATGAAGCTCGCGGAACGACGCCTGCAGAGGCCCCGACAGCGCCAGGCCGAGGTCCTGGTCGTGGCCGACCTCGAGAGCTGCTACCTCCTTCCCGACAACGACACCCTGCGCACTCACTACCGCCTCGTCGGCGAGGTCGTCGGCGAACTCTACCGCTGCGGGGTGCCCTTCGACACCGTCCTGCTCTCCCAGTTCGCCGACCTCGACCTGGAGCCGTACCGCCTGGTGGTCATGCTCAATCCCCTCATGGTCACGCCAGCCCTGCGGCCGATGGTCGCCAAGGCCGTCGCAGGCCGCGCGGTGCTCTGGCTCTGGGCCCCCGGCGTCAGCGATGGCCAGCGCCTCGACCCGGCCCTGGTCACCGACCTTACCGGCTTCCGCGTCGGCGCCGCGACGGTCGCGCCGCTGAGCGTACGCTGCGTGGCCGGCCAGGACCTCCTCGCAAGCGTGCCCGTGACCACGGCGTGGTCCCTGACGCCGAAGGAGGTCACCCCGGTCGCGGGCTTCGCTGACCCCGCCAACTGGTACAACCCGCGTTCCGCCAAGGCCATGGCAACGGCCTACCAGGCCTACGCCTGGCAGGCCGCCGGCGAGGGCCTGCGCTGGGACATCGCCACCAGCGACGCCTGGACCGACATCCACCTCAAGGCCGCCGTGCCCACGCCCAGCGCCGGGTTCGTCTTCGAGATTGCCGGTGAGGGCCACACCCACGGCGTCGGCCTGCGCCTGGTCATCAAGGACGCCGACGCCGCCGAGTTCGTCGCGCCGAGCCTGCCGCTGTCGGCCCGGCCCGAACGCCACGCCCTGCCCCTGGCCGGCTTCGTCAAGGCGCCCTGGAGCAAGGCCGCCGCCACCGCGCCGCGCTTCCCCCTGACCGGCTTCAAGGTCGTCGTCGACGGCCTCGGCGGCCAGCGCGCCGTGGGCATTCACGTCCGCGCCCTCGGCGCCGCCACCGGCGCCGTCACGCGCCAGGACTCGCAAGGCTACGCCGTCACCTCGCCGGGGGCGCCGGTGCTGTCGATCGCGGACCCATCCGCGCAGGCCCTCGGCCACGACCCGGTCAGCGGCGCCGTGGTCCTGGCCAGCCGCGGCGACGCCGGCCGCCGCCAGGTCTTCTCGACGGTGCCCGGGGTGCCGCGGCAGATCCTCGCGGCCCTCATCGATGACGCCGGCGTGCTTCGCTATGTGTCCTCCGAGGCGGTGGTGGTCCGGGCTGACTCGGCCCTGGTCGCATTGCACACCGCCGTCGGCGGTCCTGTTGAGCTTCGCCTGCCCGCGGCGCGCCGGGTGCGCGACGCCATCACCGGCGAGACCCTGGGCGAGGGGGCACGTCTGCCCCTGACCCTGTTGGCCGACAGCACGATGCTTCTGGAATTGGAGTGACCCGCGACGCCGTCGCACAACCCCACGGAGATAGGACCATGCAACGCCATCGAATCCTGATCGGGCTGGCCCTCTGGCTGACGTGCCTGGGGCCTGCAGTCATGGCGGCGGACGCGCCCGCGATCGCACGCCTGAAGGACTTCCACCTGCAGACCGACCTGGCGCCGGGGGGCGCCGTGGCCTGCGCCATCGTCATCCCGGCCGATGCGTCGTACGCCCCGCTGGGCGAGCGCCTGGCCGGCGCCCTGGCAGAGCGCCTGGGGGCCCGGCCGGCGGTCGTCCGCGCCGGCGGGGACGACCTCGCGGCACTGCAACAGCAGCACCTCGTCGCCGTCGGCGTCTTCGCCAATAACCCGGTGCTCGAGAGGCTCTACCTCGACGGCATGGTCTACGCCGACTGGTCGTGGCCGCGCGGCGACAACGCCTACGAGCTGCGCACCGTCCACAACCCGTGGCGGAACGGCCGCAACGTCATCGCCGTGAGCAGCGTCACCCCGGCGCCTCGTCGCCATCCTCGCCGGCCAGGCCGGCAACGCGGTCGGGCCCCTGATCGAGGTCAGCCCGGCACCGGCGCCGCTCGACGACGCTGCCGAGGCGAAGGAGCTGGCCAAGGTCACCGCCGAGGGCTCGTCGCGCACCATGGGCGGCATCGCCGCCAGCTACGCCGATCGCTACTTCACCAGCGGCCAGGGCGCCTGGGCAAGACTCTTCCTCGCCGCTATGCGCCGCCTCGATGCCCTCCACGCCGCCGAGGGCGACGCCTCCGACCTGCGCACCTGCCGGTACCTCTTCCTCCAGTTCGACCGCATCGAGGAGGGACCCGCCTTCAGCGACGCCGACCGCCGTGAGCTGACCGACCTCTTCCTGCGCCTCGCCACACGCATGCCCTACAGCCGCAGCAAGGAGCACACCCCCGCCATCCCCCATGGCAATGACTGGAATGCCATCGCCGCCTCCTACGCCGGGCTGTACTTCAGCCGCTACTACCCCGACCTCGAGATCGGCCAGAAGCTCCTGCGCAACATCGAGGCCCTCAACGCCCCGAATATGGCCTTCTGGAAGGTCAACGAAGACTGCCCCGGCTATGGCAACATCACCCTGACCGGCAACTGCGACTGGGCCCTGGCCCGGCCCGTGCCGAGCTACTTCCAGGATGGCCACCTGCGCCAGATGGTCGACTTCGATATGCTCATCACCGACAACCAGGGCCGCGCCTCCGGCATCGGCGACTTCTCGGGCTTCAGCACCTACCAGGTGGACTCGTACCTGCTGGCCGCATGGCTCTACAAGGATGGGCGCTACCTCTGGTGGTGGGACCGCTTCATCGGCCGCCCGGCGCGCTTCTGGGTCCCCCCGGAGGTCCTGGCGCGACAGGTCCCCGAGGACCTCGTCGGCATCCGCCGCGCCCCGCTCGACAACTGGCTCTACCAGAGCCGCGAGCCCGGCAGGCAGGGCGCTATCCCACAGGACCGCTGCTTCGACAAGGTCAGCTTCCGCAGCGGCCTGGAGCCCGCCGATCAGTACCTCTGCCTCAGCGGCCTCTCGTACGGCTTCCACGCCCACGCCGATGCCAATGCCATCGTCCGCTACGCCGACCAGGGCCGCGTCTGCCTCTACGACGACGGCTACATGATCCCGACCCTCTCGGAACACAATACCGTCATCATCCTCAAAGACGGCTGGGCCGGCCGCACGCCGGACTTCAGCGAGGTCACCGCCGAGGCCGAGTCGGATCGCACCGGGCTCTTCGAGAGCCGCCTGGATGCCTACAACGGCGTCGCCTGGGACCGCGCCGTGATCTGGTCGAAGGGCCGCCACTTCCTGGTGATCGACGACCTGCGGGCGCTGGAGGCCTCACGCTACAGCTTCCAGTGCCTCTGGCGGGCTCTGGGGCGGACCCGCCTCGAGGGGCGCCGCTGGACGTCTGAGAAGGACGGCTCGCGCTTCAGCCTCCTGGTGGCCAGCGACGCGGCGCTGTCGCTGCGCGAGTCGGCCGGGACCTCGCTGAACTCACCGCCCTTCCCGCTGCATGAAGCCCGCGCCCTGGTGCAGTCCTCGGCGCACGACCTCGCCGTCGGCCAGAGTGCGCACTTCGCCAACCTCTTCTACACCGAGTCGACCGAGGCTGCCCCGCGACCTGTCGAGGTGGCGCGCGCCGGCGCCGGTGCCACGACCTGGTTCGTGCGCGACGGCGACGAGGTGGCGGCCGCCGGCATCCACGCCTGCCAGGGCGTCGACGGGGTCAGCAT
>JAGVUW010000522.1 GCA_019136035.1 Verrucomicrobiota bacterium
GTGCCAGAGGCCGCCGCCCATGACCCAGAGGCGGTCGTTGAAGACCACCGCCTGGGCATGCGCCCGCGCCGACCAGCCGGCCTGCGGCGTCTCGAGGCGCCAGTCACGGCCGTCGGCCGATGACCAGACGTCGTTCTTGACCATGGCCGGGCTGTGGTCATAGAAGCTCTCGGTACCGCCCAGGACCCACATGCGGTCCTTGAAGACGGCGTAGGCCGCCGACACCCGCGGGCACCAGCCGGCGCGCTCGGCCTCGAGGACCCAGTCGACACCATCCACGGACGACCAGACCCGCTGGCTGCACTCGGTGCCCGGCAGCTTCCGGCCGCCCATGATCCACATCCGGTCGCGGTGCACCAGCGACACCGGCAGGTCGCCGTGAATCCACGGCGCCTCGGGCTGCACGCAGGTCCACTCGCGGCCATCGGCCGACGACCAGACGTCATGCGGGCCGGGCTCCTGCGCCGCGAACCACCCGCCGAAGATCCAGAGGCGGTCGCGGAAGACGACCTCGCCCATGGAATCGCGCCCGCGCCAGCCGGCGTCGGGGGTGACACAGACCCACTCTGGACCGCTTCTCTTGCCGCTCATGGCTGCTCCCGTCTTGTCCTGTGCCGCGGCAGGCGTCGCCGCGGGCTCCTGGCCCCTAAGATCGACCGGCATGGCGGCCTTTGCCAGCGTCGTGACCGCCGGTATGCGGAAGGTGATCGGCCCGGCCGTGCTGCGCCCGGGGAAGAAGGCCTCGCGGGCCTGGAGGTCGATGAGGCGCAGGCCGTGATCGGCAGTGAGGACGACCAGCTGTGGCTCGCGCCCACTGACACGATCATCCAGGCGCCCTTCAGAGCCGACCCGGTCGGCAGTGCCGCCTTGGTGATGAAGGCATCGACCGCGGCGCCGTCAGCCTGCCGCAGCGCCCCAATGATCTCGCCGCGGTGCTCGCCGACGGCAGGCGCGAGGTCGACCTCGCCACAACGCAGAGCCGTCCCGCCAAAGAGCCACGCCGCGGTGACCCGCCCGGCGACCTGCCGGACGACGCCGAGACGCCCCCGCAGAGTCACCCCGCCGGCGGTGCGCTCGGGGCCGTCGGGCTCGTCGAGGGTGCTGAGGATGGTGTCGACGACCTCGCCGTGGCAGACCTGCAGCGCCACCGCGCCGGCATCGCCCGGGGCCACCTCCAGGCGCGTCACGGCGCCCAGGAACGGCGCCCCCGCGAACGGCTCCTCGACCGCTACGAAGGAGCTCGCCAGCGGCGCAGCCCCCTGCCGGCGCACCATCAGCGTCGGCATCCAGAAGTCGTAGGCCTTGCGCATGTCACCCGCGGAGCCCTGCCCCATGCGCCGCACCGACGGGCTGCGCCCGAGCCAGACCTCGGTCGAGGCCTCGGGAAGCACGTGGATACGCACGCCGCGGTCGGGATCCTCGACATAGTTGAGGCGGACGTCGAAGGGCCCCGCGGCGGCGGCGCGGGCGACATCGCGGACCATCCCGTAAGGATGATAGCGCGAGCTCTCGATCTGGGGCTCCTCCCAGGCCTCGCCCTCCTCGAGCATCCAGCGGCGCGAGCCCTCCATGGCCAGCGAGCAGACCGCCGTGGTATCGGCGTCGGCATCGCCATGCAGGACCCAGTCGTGCATCGCCCCGCCGCGCACGCGGAAGAGATCGACGACGTAGGCGTCCTCGTCGGACACGGGCACGACCATCACCAGCCGGCGGTAGGTCTCGACGCCAGAGACGTTCCCATAGCCGCGGCGGCCCTCGGCCTCGGCCAGTGCGATGCCGGCCGCGTCGGGGACGTACGCCAGGAGGTCGCCGTCACCGGGCCGGCCGGACTGGTTCACACGGTCGATAACGACCGTGTTGTGCCCGAGGGTCGAGCTGGCCCAGTGCCGCATCTGCGTCCAGGTGTAGCCGACGTCCGGGAGCATCTCGCGCTCCTTGGCCCAGAGCATCAGGTTGAGGTTGTCCGCATGGGCATGCCCGTAGGCACCCGAGAAGTGGAGCTGCGCCTGCATCTGGTGCGCGCCGCGACCGCGGCCGAGAGAGACATGGCCATAGGCCGGCAGGATCGTCGATGCGGTCTCCTGCCGCGGCGCCGTCGCACGCGCGTACGGATGCGTGTCGTGGACATTGGCCGCGTGGCCATTCGGAGCGGTCAGGACGTCGCAGGCATGCAGACAGCGCGACCAGGCGGGCAGGTCCTTCTCAGGATCGAGGCCGTCAAAGCGGGTGCCATCGACCGGGTCCACGTAGCCAGGCGGATCGGAGTGGCCGGCGAGGGTACTGAAGGCGTAGCGCAGACCGCCGATGGTCATGGCGTGGTAGGCCGGGGTGCCCTCCTTCCACATGCCGTCGCGGAAGAAGCCCTCGTCGAGATTGAGTTTCATCCAGGCGAAGGCCCGATGGACCATACCGGGGTCGTTGATGACCCGGCCCAGCAGGGCGGCGCTGGCGATGTCGTAGCCGACGACATTGCTGACGTGGTACGGGCTCGTCGCCACGGCCTCGAAGGCCGGCCGGAAGCAGTCCCGCTCCAGCGCCTCGCGGAGGTCGTCGCCGCGTTGCCGCGACAGCTCGTCGAAGGCGGGGCTCTCGCACACCAGGTCGTAGGCAAGGACCATGCTCTTCGGGATCTCGTTGTGGAAGCAGCCCCAGCGCCCGGAGTCCCAGGCGTAGGGCGGCGCCTGCGACTCGCGGAACTCGACGCAGCGGATCGTGTTGCGCAGGACCGGGTAGTGCGGATAGCGCCGGGACAGCTTGTCCAGAACCATCGCCACGCGGCGGGCGTAGTCCTCCTTGCCGGTGAGCTGGTAGGCCTTGCCCAGCAGGACAATCTGCCCCTCGAGCCAGCGCCGCTGCAGGAGCTGCCGGTGCAGGCTGAAGTGGTGCGCCACCTTCTTCTCGGCGTTCCAGTAGTACGGCAGACTGACCTCCTCACCCAGGGCGTTGCGGCCGCGCCGAACCTCGCTCTCCGGGTAGGCCGGGTCGGGCCAGACCTGGCCGCAGAACCGGCAGCGCATCTCGTCGGGACGCTCGATGGTCCAGGTGAAGACGCCGTTGCCCTCGACGCCGCCGTAGCAGGCCGGGCACTCGCAGTTCTGCGCGTAGGCCCAGTCAGGCAGGAAGGCCAGCAGGCGCTCCGGGTCCATCGCCATGGCCGTGCGGACGCCGGCCTCGACCTCGGCAGCGCGGGCCGGGTCGAGCTTGTGGTCGAACACCGGGTGGCGCACAGCGAGGACCTGGCTGGCGCCGAAGAGCGGCAGCGCCGCGAGAGTCGTCGTGATCATGGCGACAGCCAGGCGAGGCATAGTACTGACGGCAGCGTGCGACATGCTCTGTGCTCCTTGCTGCAGCGCCTCCACCGGCGCGGTGCGAGTAGGTCCACGGCGCCGTCCGTGGACCCTCCCGGGCGCCAGCAGCGCCAGGGAGACAAACGGCGCACTGCACCGGACAGAACACCACGAAACACCGTCTTCTCAGCCTTCCCCGTCAGAGTTCCGGCCTTGGCCGGAAGTGCGCCGCGTGCCTTTGGGCCGCGGCGCCATCCGGGGCCGCGCCGGGCTGAAGCCGCGGCGCACACGTCCGCGTCAACGCGGCACTCTGACCCAGAGGCCGCAGCCGTACCACACCGCGATCGCTCAACCATGCGCGCCAACTCCGGCCGCGCCGGCCAAGGGGTTCACCCGGACCGGCCGGCTACCGCCGCAAAGCGGCCGAACGGCAGGTCGGCCGCACACACACGCACATCGAGGCCGGCCATCTGCGATACGACATGCTGGTGGCACTCGGCGACCGTCCGGAACGGGCCTTCGGGGTGGGCCTCGAGACTGAAGGTGAGGTCGGTGCTGCCGAAGAGGATCAGGTCGACGCCGGGGCGATACAGCCGACGGCAGTTCAGCACTCCCTCGACCGTCTCGATCTGCAGGGCCAGGATGGCGTTGGCATTCCACCAGTCGGCGTAGCCGCGCGGGGTGAGGCCGCTGCCATTCCAGCCCAGGGCGTAGCGCAGCCCGCAGCTCCGCCGACCGACCGGCGGGTAGTAGACATTCTCGACCGCCGCCTCGACCACCGACTCCGCCTCGACCATCGGCACCAGCACCGCCGCAGCGCCGCCATCGAGCAGCCGGCCGATCAGCCATGGCGCCGAGGGATGCGGCGCCCGCGGCATCAGCGGCAGCCCCAGCGCCGTGGCGCGCTGACACAGCGCCACCCACTGCGGCTCGGTGTAGGGCGCATGCTGCAGGTCGACGAAAGCGAGGTCCCAGCCCTGCCCCGCGATCTTGCCCTCGAGCTGGTCGAGCGGCGTGTCCACCGCCAGCGCACCGATGTGCACCGCGGCGCCGGCGTGAAGGCGTTCCTTGAGATTCACGGCGTCTCCTCGTCCAGGGCTGACCCACCGTCGGCCCCTGCCGACGTCCTGCCCTACCCTACCGCGGCCCCCGCACCGGCGCCAGCGCCGGCAGCGCCGGCCACAGCGCCGGCCACGGCGCCGCCCGAAGTCGCCGGGCCGTGAGGCCCGGGGGTCGG
>JAGVUW010000291.1 GCA_019136035.1 Verrucomicrobiota bacterium
ATCCGCATCAAGCCCCTGCCGCCGTACAGCGCCGGCCCGCACAACGTCCCGCCGGAGGGCTTCACGGCCCTGTTCAACGGCAAGGACCTCACCGGCTGGAAGGGCCTGGTCAAGGTCGACAACCCCGAGAAGCGCGCCGCCCTGCCGCCCGAGGAACTGCGCCGGCTGCAGGAGGAGGCGGATGCCACGATGCGTGCCGGCTGGGCGGTCGAGGACGGCACGCTGGTCTTCAGCGGCAAGGGCCGCAGCCTGTGCACGGCCCGCGACTACGCCGATATTGAGCTCTACGTCGACTGGAAGATCAAGGCCGGCGGCGACAGCGGCATCTACCTGCGCGGCTCGCCGCAGGTGCAGATCTGGGACACGGCACGCTGGCCGCAGGGCTCAGGCGGGCTCTACAACAACAAGAAGAACCCGAGTGACCCGAGCGAGTGCGCCGATAACCCGGTCGGTGAGTGGAACCGCTTCTTCATCCGCATGGTTGGCGAGAAGGTGACCGTGGTGCTGAACGGCGTCACGGTGGTGGATCAGGTCGTCATGGAGAACTACTGGAACCGCGCCCTGCCGATCTTCCCGAGTGGCCAGATCGAGCTGCAGAACCACGGCAACACGCTGTGGTTCCGGAACATCTACGTGCGCGAGCTGCCCGCGGCCAAGCCCTGAGGGCCGCCGTTGGGGCGCGGCGCAGTGCCGCCTCCGGGTCAGAGTGCCGCGGTCACGCGGAAGCGTGCGCCGCGGCTTCAGCCCGGCGCGGCCTTCGATGTCGCCGCGGCCTGAAGGCACGCGGCACGCTTCCGGCCGAGGCCGGTACTCTGACCGGCAGGGCGCCGCAGAGGACGTCTCGCCGTGTTCGGCCCTGGCTCTGCGTCGGCGGCCCGGTTATGGGAAAGGACATCTCATGTCGACTCGCGGTGTTGTTCTCGGGGTTCTCCTGGCGGCGCTGGCGGCGCGGGCGGCGGAGCCGATGGTCTACGACTTTCGTGATCGCCACCGCCTGACCGTCTGGCCGGGCACGCAGGCGGCCTCGCTGGAGCACGGCCCCGAGGGCCACCTCCTGCGCAAGACCGCCAATATCGAGAACCTCAGCGCCTACTTCTCCATCATCCTGCCGCCGGAAACGCGGTCGCTGGCGCTGGCGCTGACCTACCGGACGACGCCGGGCGCCAACCTGGTCCTGACCGCCAACTTCAACCGCGCGGGCGGCGGCAACGGCAGCGCCGGCGTCAAGCCCGTGAACTTCCCGGATGCGTCTGCGTGGACGACGCGCGAGGTGGTCCTGACTGTCCCGGCGGAGGCGGCCTCGATCCAGGCGGTCCTGGGTGGCCGGGCCTCGTCCTACGAGATCGGGCTGGCGAGCGTGCGCGTCACCCCGATTCCGGATGCGGTGGCGGTGACGCCGGCGCCGGCGGGCTTCACGACCGAGCGGCCGCCCGCGGCGTGGGACGGCGTGGCCGAACTCAGGGGCTTCCACCTCTGCGTCACGACCGACCCGGCCGCCGAGCAGACCGACGTCAGGCTGACCTACGACGAGAACCGCCTCTATGTGGGCTGCGTGGCCCGCCTCGACAACGCCGCGGCCCTGTGCGCCACGGTCACCGACGGCGGCACCGACGCGGCGATCTTCGCCGATGACTGCCTCGAGCTGTTTCTCTCGGCGCCGGGGAGGAACCTCGCCTGGCAGTTCGCCGCCAACCCGAACGGCAGCCGTTTCGACGCCGAGGTGCGGCAGAACCAGGCCGGTGATCCGTGGCGTGTCTTTGCGGCCTGGCATGGCGAGTGGGAGGTCCGGACCTGGCGCGACGCGTCGTCGTGGCAGGCGGCCTTCAGCATTCCGTGGTCGACGCTCGGCTTTGCGGGTCTGCCGACCCAGCCGCTGGGCTTCAACGTCGGGCGCGAGAACAAGGGCGGCAACGAGAACAGCCAGTGGAATGCCTATGACGGCAACTTCCACGCGGTCGACAAGTACGCCAGCCTCGACCTCCAGGCCGGGCGGGTCGAGCGCACCCGCCGCGTCGACCGCCAGAGCTACCGCATCGACCGCCCGCGGGCGCAGTTCGAGGCCGTGCTCGGCACCGAGCCCGGCAACTACCGCACCGGGACCTGGGGGACGGCCTTCCTGAACATCTTCCCGGAAGCGGTTCGCAAGCTCTACACCGAGGAGGAGGAGCGGCAGTGGCAGGAGACCCTCCTCGCGGCCCGCGGCGAGGCCGGCATGATGGGGCCGTCGCTGCCCTGGGCCAACAGCAGCATCTTCGGCGGCTGGGACCGCATGCGCGAGTACACCCGGCGCTACGGCACGCGCTACCCGTACGTGCTCTTCAACAGCGCCATCACCCGGGGCGCCATCCAGAGCGGGGCGCGCTACCACTACGGCGACACCGCCGTGGACCCGGCCTGCGAGGGCTACCGGCAGTTCGTCGTCAAGGGCCTCGAGGAACTCAAGGGCAAGTACTACTACAAGGACTACCTCGACACGGTCGGCCTGGTCTTCGGTGTCGACGAGCCCACCAACAGCGTCGCGAACATCTACAGCCGCAGTCGCAACGCCGCCCTGGCCGAGGCCCTCGACGCCGCCGAGGCCGAGATCCGCGCCAGCACCGGCTTCGGGCGCTTCGGGCTCTACGACGCCTTCGCTGAGCCGTCGGCACAGGCGCCCTTCGAACGCATCGCCTTCTGGCGCTGGTGGAACCGCAACATGGCGCAGTTCTGCCAGGAGGTCCAGGCGAAGGTCCACGAGGTCTTCCCAGGCGTGGACTTCAAGAGCATCGACCGCAATACCGTCTCGGGCGTCTGCCCGACGGACGTGGCGATGCTGAGTCCGTACTCCGACTGGATCAGTTGCGATCCGTATCCGACCAGCACGGCCGGTCACTACGGCCGCGGGCGGGCGCTGTACCACCCCGGCTTCAGCGCCAAGATGCTTGGCGACCTCGCCTGCCGGTCGCGCCTCTGCGTCACGCCGCAGAACTTCATCTACCACGGCGGCCGGCCGGAGCCGGAGGAGATGCGCGAGTGGGCGTCGCAGTGCATGAAGGTCGGCGCCGAGATGCTCTACTGGTATGTCGAGGGGGCCGAGACGCTGATGTCGATGTGGGAGGGCAACCTCGAAGCCCTGGCCATCAACAAGCAGCTCAAGACCCTGCCCAAACTACGGCTGCCGGAGCGCACCGGGACCGCCATCCTGCACTCGGACTACGACCGCTGGGGCTACGACGACAACGTCCTGCACCCGGCCTACTCGCTGTATGTCCTGCTGGGCGAGCAGAGCCAGGCGTGGTTCCGCTTCATCAGCCCGACCGGCCTCGCGATGGGCCTGCATCGCCTGGAGGACTACCGCGTCGTCTACATCCCCCGCATGACCTACACCGACCCCGAGACCACCGCCCGCCTGGAGGCCTTCGTCAAGGGCGGCGGCACCCTGGTCTCTTTCGACCCGGGGCTGTTTTCGGCGAACCTCGACGGGAGTGCTGTGCCCGAGCGCGCCATCTGGTTCGGCACCACGCTCGAGCCGCGCACCCTGCGCCGCCCGGTGCTGACCTATGAAGGCAAGGAACTGCCCCTGTACCGCATCGCCAATCTCCCCGGACCGCTCGCCGGCAAGGTCCAGGCCTGCAGCTTCGGGACGCTGCCGGCCGACGCCCGCGTGCTGGCGCGCTATGGCGATGACGACAGCCCGGCCATCATCGAGAGGCCGCTGGGGCAGGGTCGCCTGATCCTCGCGGCGGTGCAGCCCTTCGGAGCGTCGGACGTGGCCCTGGCGCCGAGCCCCTGGCGCGAGTTCACCGGCGCCCTCTGCGCCGCCTCCGGCGAGGCCACCGGCCTGCCGATCTGGGACTTCTACCTGAAGAAGCTCCCCGAAAACGACGTCCGCCTCGACCTCCTT
>JAGVUW010000189.1 GCA_019136035.1 Verrucomicrobiota bacterium
CCCTGCTCGGGCGAGCTGCTCGTGGAGATGTACGACAGCGTCGGCATCGACAAGGCCGTGCTCCTGCCGCTGGTGACGCCCGAGTGCAACATCCTGACCCAGTCCAACGAGGAGATCCTCCAGGTCGCCGGGCGCTGGCCGGACCGCTTCATTCCCTTCTGCAATATCGACCCGCGCCTCTCGGTCAACTCGGCCAGCTTCGACTTCAGCTTCGTCATGGAGCACTACAAGAGCAAGGGCTGCAAGGGCATCGGCGAGATCACCGCGAACCTCTCCTTCGACGACCCGCGGGTGACGAACCTCTTCAACCATGCTGAGCGCCAGGGCCTGCCGGTGCTCTTCCACGTCGCCACCCACGACGGCGGCATGTACGGCCTCATCGACGACCTGGGCATGCCACGCTTCGAGAAGCAGCTCCAGGCGCACCCCGGGCTGGTCTTCCTGGCGCACTCGACGGCGTGGTGGTCGCAGATCAGCGCCGATGTCACCGCTGAGACCTGGGGCGGCTATCCGAAAGGCCCCGTCGCCCGCGGCGGCCGCGTCTCCGCACTCCTGCGGCGCTACCCGAACCTCTACGGCGACCTCTCGGCCGGCAGCGGCTACAACGCCGTCAGCCGCGACCCGGCCTTCGGCTACGAGTTCCTCGACGAGTTCCAGGACCAGCTCTGCTTCGGCACCGATGTCTGCCAGCCGAAGAACCGCGACAATGTCCTGATCAACCTCAAGCGCTTCCTCGAGAAGGGCCTGGCCGACGGCAAGATCACAGCCGAGGCCTTCGAGAAGATCTCCTGGCGCAACGCCGCCCGCGTCCTGAAGCTCGACCTCCCCACGGCCTGACGGCCGGGTGTGCCGGGCCGGGTCGGCACGCGCGATGCCCGCGCCGCCGGCTCAGCCGGGCGGTGTGGCGGCGGGGCCGGGCCGCCGCCGCACGGCGGCCCGCAGGACGTCGCGCCAGGAGAGGCCCGCCTGGGCGGCGCGGAGCTGGGCTTCGACGGCGGTGAAGTCGGCCACCGCCGGGGCGGCCACGAGCGCGACCTCGGCATCCGATGCGGCGGCCTCAAGGCCGAGGGCGCCATTGCCGGTGACCGTCACCACCCAGCGGCCCTCCTGCAGGCGCCGGTAGACGGCCTTGCCGACGGTCGCGGCGTCGGCCTCCCAGGGCACGCCGGCGAGGGCCGGATCGATGAGGGTGCCAGCCTCGGGCGCGGTGCCGGCGTCGAAGACGCGGCGGATCCAGAGCCGGCCGCCGAGGACGACGTAGTCGACGTAGACCTCGCGGTCGGCACGGCACGCGGTGGGCACCTCACGGATGGCACCGTCGGCGGTGCGGACGAGGACACTGACGCGGTTGTCGCGCACCTGCAGCTCGGTGACGGCCGTGCGCGCGATGGCGCGGTTGTAGTCCTGGCGCAGGACCTCGTAGTCGGCACAGAGCGCCTCGAGCCGCAGGGCGTAGGCCTCGGCGCTGAGGCGGGCCCGGCCGAAGGCCCAGAGGGCCGCCAGGACCGCCGCGAGAAGCACCAGCATGACCAGGGCTTCGAGCCCGGAACGCAGGCGCGACAGGATGCTCACGCGGGTGCTCATGGCGAGGATCTCCCAGGCGACGCGGCTGCCGCCATCCTGAAACGACCGACAGACTGCAGGCCGCCCCGTCGCGAGGCATACCATGACCCGCCGCGGCGATTCTGTCCATGGCCGCCGGCGCCGTCCGGCGGCGGCGCTCAGTCGCGCTCGGCTCAGGCGCGGTCGGCGGCCCAGTAGGTGTAGTCGCGCTGGCGCAGAAGGGCGAGGAGGCTTTCGGTATCGTGGACGCCCGGGAGCATCCCGGCGGGATCGGCAATGAAACGCCACAGGCCCCGGTAGGTCTCGGTGAGGGTCACGGTGCCGGGTGACTTGAAGCAGTCTGCCTGGGGCGCGATGGCGGCGAGCGACCGCAGTTCTGCCGCCAGGCCGGTGGAGAACAGCGGCAGGACCAGGGGGCGGTCGGGCCAGCGCTGCAGGAGGAAGGCCAGGACCGCCGACGCCTGGTCGGGACGCCAGGCCACCTCGTCGAGGCGGCCGTCCTGGCCGGCGTAGTAGCCGACCGGCTCGCCGTCGCGTTCGAGGAGCTGGACGACTGCCGGCGGCGACCACGGCCCCCGTTCACCCAGGACGCGGCGCCTCCAGAATGCGGCGCTGCGGCACATCGGTCCGGTGAGGTTGGCGGCGAACGTCTCGTGGAGGGCCGTCAGGACCGCGAGGTCGCCGGATGGATCCGCCGGGCGTTCGCGAATGCCGTCGGCCAGGCCTGGCCGCGGCCCGAGCCGCGCGGCGGTGTTCCATGTCGAGAGGTGGCGCCAGCCGCTGCCGCCGTAGATGGCCTCCAGGCCAAAGAGGAAGGCGGCGACGATGCCCTGCTGGCGCAGCCACTCGGCCGCCTCGGCCAGGACCTCGCGGACCAGGCCCTGGCGCCGCCAGTCGGGGTGGGTGCAGACGCTGCCGATGCAGGCCATCGGCACCTCGCGCCCGGCGACGCGCGACGGCCGCATGAAGCAGGTCACGCTGGCCACCAGGCGGCCGTCGCGGCAGAGGACGCGGGTCTGCTCGGGGCGGTACCCGGGTTCGCGGCCGATCGAGCGCAGCCACCAGTCCGGGTAGGTCAGCATCGACCCCGCCGGCAGGTCGCGTCCCACGCGGTAGGACAGGAAGACCAGCTCGGCGTGGGCCGGCAACTCGTGCTCCTGCAGGGCGCGTATCTCTGAGGGCATCGTGTGGACTCCCGGGGGACGCGCGCAGGGCGAGCTTGCGTCCTGACACGACGTCCCCGTGTGATTCACCTGGCGCACCGCGCCTGCCAGTCCCCGGACGCGGACGGCGCTCAGGCGGTCCGCGGACGGCGCCGCGGACCCACGTGATGCGCACCGCTGCCGCGCTGCCTGCTCAGGGCTGGTCGCCGAGGCGGACCAGGTCGCCGACCTTGACCGGCGCGCCGGTCCGGATGGACTGATTTGCGGCGATGCCGGTGAGGATCGAGCGGGCCCCGTCGACGTGGCTGGCGGCGTGCCCGAGCGGATCGTCGCCGGCGCCGATCAGGATGTCACGCAGCAGGCGCGCGTCGCCGCCGCCATGGCCGCTGCGGTCGCCTTCGTCGAAGTCGATGACCATGGGCTTGCCCCAGATGGGCTGGAAGATGATCATCGGGACCATGCCCTTCTTGTCCTCGGCCAGTTCCCGCATGCCGGGCATGGCGAAGTCCTCGGGCGTACCGGCCTTGACGTGGCTGGTCTCGACGACATTGAACTCGAGGCGGCCCTTGGTGCCGTTGAAGCAGACCCGGTAGCCCTCCCAGGGCAGGAAGGCATTCAGCGAGTAGGTCATCATCGTCCGGTTGGTATAGCGGACCATGACGCTCATGGTGTCCTCGATCGAGATGCCGTCGCCGAAGACGCTCTGGTCGCGGAAGTAGCCATCCTCGCCCTCGGCGTCGTAGTAGAGTCCATGCATACGGCGGTCCGTGTCGCGGACCTTGAGGGCGAACGGGTCGCGGGCGGCCGCGTCGCTGCCGCGCGAGCGGTTGTAGAACTCGGTGACGCCGCGGCGTTCGGCGTTCTCGCGGCCGTAGAAGCGCAGGTCGCCCATGGCGAAGACCGTCTCGGGGGCGGCATCGAGCCACCAGTTGACCAGGTCGAAGTGGTGCGTGGCCTTATGGACCAGCAGGCCGCCGCTGTTGCGCTTGTCGCGGTGCCAGCGCCGGAAGTAGTCGGCGCCGTGCGAGGTATCCAGGAGCCACTCGAAGTGGACGCTGACGACCTCGCCGACCATGCCGCTGCGCAGGATCTCCTTGATCTTGGTGTTGCGCGGCGAGTAGCGGTAGTTGAAGGTGACGGTCAGGTGCCGTCCGGT
>JAGVUW010000091.1 GCA_019136035.1 Verrucomicrobiota bacterium
GAGTGGTCCATCGAGGACCTGAACACCTTCGTCTTCCAGCGTAAGGAACCACGCAAGACACTGCGCCGGACAGAACAGCAGCCACTAGGTTGACGCGTATGCCTGAAGGGGTGCCAGACCCCGACCCTCAAACCGCCCTGCTCCCAGGCCTGTCGCGGTTGACGCTCGGCCGCGCCAGCCTACATTAACGCGTAAAGTGACCCGGCCGGGCCTCAGCCCGGGCCGGCGTCAGCTACTACCGGGCGGTTAGTTCAGTTGGTTAGAACGTTTGGTTTACACCCAAAAGGTCGGGGGTTCGAGTCCCTCACCGCCCACCACGCCCGCCGCCCCCGGACGCCCCGGCCTACCCCGCCGCTACCAGCTCAGGCCGAGGCCCATGGCGTAGGCCACGAGGCGGCTGTCGAGGTGCGTCCCGGCCTGCTGCTCGGTGCGCAGGAGGTCATCCAGGCGGCGGCGTTCCACCAGGCAGACGGCGATCTCCTCGCTCTCTTCCGGAGCGGCCTCCGGCTGGCGGTTCTCAGGGCGGCTCTCGTCGACCTCGAGGCGGGCCAGGATGACGCTCTCCGAGGTCATCCCCGGCGAGCTGCAGCTCGACGGCCCGACCCAGGTCACGCGGCCGTGGTAGCCGGTCTCCTCGCGCAGTTCGCGCACGGCCGCCGCGGCGGGGGTCTCGCCGGCGTCGATGAGGCCGGCCGGGAACTCCAGGACCAGGCCGTCGAGCGGCGGGCGGTACTGGCGGATGAGCACCAGGCGGTCGGAGGGCTTGAGGACCGCGATCACCAGCACCGCACCGACGTCGCGCTGGCGCGCCGCGGCCTCCCAGCGCCGCGGCTGGCTGTCGCGGCCGCGGTACTCGAGGAGGTCCAGGCGCAGAAAACGCCCGGCGGCCAGGGTCGTCGTGGTCAGGCGTCGTGGCGGCGGTGCAGACGGGGCCATGGTATACCCTCCACGGGGCTGGCGAACCGCGCGCCGCGGTCCGGCCGGCGCCGCTTGGGCCGGCGCCATCCCCAGGCTGTGGATTGACATCGATTCCTGAGCCGGTACTCTAGTGCCGGATTGCCGCGGTGGCGGTCCAGGGCCGGCCGCGCGGCCGGCCGGTGGAGGCTCCAGGACCATGGCAACGACGACGCGGCGCGAGTTCCTGCGCCGGACCCTGACGGCCGCGGCCGGGGCGGCCGCCGCGCCCTTCATCCTGCCGGGACGCGCCCGCGGAGCCGATGGGCAGACCGCGCCCTCGGAACGCGTGGCCTTCGGCCTCATCGGCATGGGCAAGATGTGCGCCGGCCACCTCGGCGGCCTCCTCGGCCGGCCCGACGTCCGGGTGGCGGGCCTCTGCGATGTCGAGGCGCTCCGCCTGGAGTCGTGCCGCCAGCGCGTCGCGGGGGCCTACGCCGCGGCGGCCGGGCAGGGCTCCTCCGACGGTTGCCCGGTCACCCGCGACTTCCGCGAGCTCCTGGCCCGGCCGGATGTCGATGCCATCCTCATCGCCACCCCGACCCACTGGCATGCCCTCATGGCCGTCGCCGCCATGGCCGCCGGCAAGGACGTCTACTGCGAGAAGCCCCTCTCGTTGACCATCCACGAGGGCCGCGCCATCGCCGCGGCGGCGCGACGCTACGGCCGCATCTTCCAAACCGGCAGCCAGCAGCGCTCCGACGCGCGCTTCCGCCTGGCCTGCGAGCTGGTCCGCAATGGCCGCATCGGCCGAGTCGAGCGCATCCATGTCAATGTCGGCGGACCGCCCACGCTGTGCACCCTTCCGGCCGAGCCGACGCCACCGAGCCTCGATTGGGACCTCTGGCTCGGGCCGGCGCCCGAGCGGCCCTACCACCACACCCTCTGCCCGCTCGACGACTACGCCACCTGGCCGCAGTGGCGCGCCTACTGGGACTACTGCGGCGGCGGCATGACCGACTGGGGGGCGCACCATTTCGACATCGCGCAGTGGGCCCTCGGCATGGACGGCTCCGGGCCGGTCGAGGTCCTGCCCCCCGAGTGCAGCCCGGAGCGCCGGCTGACCTACCGCTATGCCGACGGCACCCTGATGTTCCACGGCGGCGCCAGCGGCGAGGCCGGCGTCGAGTTCATCGGCAGCGCCGGCCGCATCGGGGTCAACCGCGGCGTCTTGGTTACAGAGCCGGAGGCGCTCGCCCGTGAGACCTTCGCACCCGGCGAGACGCGCCTCTACGAGAGCGCCGACCACATCGGCAACTGGCTCGAGGGCATCCGCTCGCGCCGCCAGCCGATCTGCCCGGCCGAGGTCGGCCACCGCAGTATGACGGTCTGCCACCTCGGCAACCTCGCCTACCGCCTGAAGCGCCCCCTGCGCTGGGATCCGCAGACGGAGCGCTTCCTCGACGACCCGGCCGCGGACCGCCTCCTGGCGCGGCCGATGCGCGCGCCGTGGGTGCTGTGAGGCCGTAATGCTAGGGAAGACAGAGCGATGAGACTGCCATCCGCCGTTTGTAGGGCCTTCGCCCTGGCCGCGGTCGTCCTGGCCGGCGCGTCGGCCCAGGAGGCCCGGCCGCAGCCCAGCGCGGCCGAGATCGGGCGCATGCGCGCGGCCATGCCCGCGGCGCCGAGCGTGGTCCCGGCGTCCCCGCGGCGGGTCCTCGTCCTGAATGCCACCCGCGGTTTCTACCACACCAGCATCCCCTACGCCGCCAAGGCCTTCGAGATCATGGGTGAGCAGACCGGCGCCTTCACCGTCGAGGTCACCGAGGACCTCCGCGCCCTGGCGCCGGCGCGTCTGGCGTCGTTCGACGCCCTGATCATGAACAACACCACCCTGCGGCTGCCGCTGCTCGCCGCCGAGCTGGCCCGGGCGGCTGAAGCCGAGAAGCCCGCCCTCGAGGCTGAGGAGATGGCCATCCGGCAGGGCCTCCTCGAGTTTGTTCGGCAGGGCCGGGGCCTCGTCGGCGTCCACGCCGCCACCGATTGCCTCTACGATTGGCCTGAGTATGGCGAAATGATCGGCGGCTACTTCATCAGTCACCCGTGGAGCGAGGAGGTCGCCGTGAAGATCGACGACCCCGGGCATCCCCTGACGCGGGCCTTCCGCGGCAGCGACTTCAGGGTCAACGACGAGATCTACCAATTCCGCGAGCCCTACTCGCGTGAAACCCTGCGCGTCCTCCTCAGCCTCGATACCACCGCCACCGCCATGGACAAGGGCGACCGCATACACCGCCGCGATGGCGACTTCGCCGTGGCCTGGATCCGCGAGTACGGCCGCGGGCGCGTCTTCTACGTCTCGCTCGGGCATCGCCACGAGATCTTCTGGAACCGCCCCATCCTGCAGTGTTACCTCGACGGCATCCAGTACGCCCTTGGTGACCTCAAGGCCGATGCCACGCCGAGCGCGCGGCTCAGCCCCGAGGCCATCGCCGCGTCTCAGCGCCAGGGCCGCCGCGGCGGCCTCGAGGCGACCCTGGCGGCGCTGGCGCACTACCGCCTCGGCGATGACGACAGCGACGTCCGCCGCCTCGGCGCCTGGGGCGTCGAGGCCATGGCGCCGGGCCAGGAGGAAGCGCGCGCTGATCTGGAGCAGCGCCTGGCCGCCCTCGTGAGCCAGTCCGAGGCTACGGCCGACGGCATCGCCATCGCCTGCCGGCAGCTCTCGCTGATCGGCACCGCCGCGGCGGTGCCCGCCCTGTCCGGGCTGCTGACGCGCCCCGGCACCACCGCGATGGCCTGCTATGCCCTCGAGCGCATCCCCGGCCCGGCGGCCGACGCGGCCCTCATCGCCGCCCTCGGCCGCCTCGACGGACCGGCCCGCATCGGCGTGATGAACAGCCTCGGGGTGCGCCGCGCCGCCACGGCCGTCCCGGCCCTGTCGGCGTGTCTGGGCGCCGCCGACCCGGCCCAGGCGCAGGCCGCC
>JAGVUW010000846.1 GCA_019136035.1 Verrucomicrobiota bacterium
CGCACCGACGACCCGCAGGGACCTGGACTGGAACCGCAACAGTGCCTGGGTCATGGCGTCGACCTGGTCGTCGTTGACTCCGGTCGGGAACGTCGCAGCCTCCTCGACCAGGTCACGGACCCAGGGGTCCAGCACCGGCGTCCCGTCGAGGGCGATGCTCCTGGCTGGCAGCCAGATGTTGCCGCCCTCCGCCTGGTGCGAGACGGCGGCCGCCCGGGCCACCTTCCCGCCCATAGGCTCGACGGGCACCAGGCCCTGCAGCTCGCGGCGCAGGGTGTCGATGACCGCGCTGCCGTTGGCCTTGTCCTCGACCAACTTGACGTGGGCGTCGGGCCAGCGCTCCGACAGGCCGCGGACGGCCTCCAGGGAGCGAGGGAAGTCCCACCGCCCGCGCACTTGGTCCAGCAGGTAGCGGTCGGCGCCCTTCCGGCCCCAGACCTGCCCCACCACGTAGTCGGAACTGGCGGTGCCTTTGAAGGCCATGTCCCAGGACTGCAGCACCTCGTCGAAGCGCACCGGGGGCCGCGTGTAGTAGCGCCACCAGCCGCGCTGGAAATAGCCGCCCTCGTCCACCGTCGGCCGCTGCTGGTAGAGGGCCGACCAGGTCCTCTCGCCCACCTCGCGCCGGGTGGCCTGTAGGGCATCCACGTCGTAGCGCTCGGGCCAGAGGGCCTCGCCAGGCTCGCGGCCCAGGGGGTCTCCGTCCTCAGCCAGGGCGGGCAGTTCCAGGACCTCCCAGCCGTCGCCGGTCTCTCTGGCGTTGCGCAGGATGCGCCCGGCCAGGTCGTCGTCGTGCCAGCGGGTCATGAGCACCACGACCGAGGCGCCAGGCTCCAGGCGGGTGCGGGCGGTGGTGGTCCACCAGTCCCAGACCCGCTCGCGCCAGGTCGCGCTGTAGGCGTCCTCGGCGGTCTTGATAGGGTCGTCGATGATGAACAGGTCGGCCCCGCGCCCGGTCAGCGGCCCCCCGGCGCCGGCCGCCACCATGCCTCCGCCGGCGGTCGTGTGCCAGCGGTTGGCCGCGGCTGAGTCCTGGGAGATGCGCGCCTTCAGGGTGCCGGCGTGCTCCTGGACCGTATTGCGCACCCGGCGCCCCCAGTCGGCCGCGAACTCCGCGCCGTAGGTGGCCAGGATGATGCGCCGCTCGGGCCAGGTGGACAGGTACCATACCGGCAGCCAGTGGGAGATGAGTTCCGACTTGCCGTGCCGAGGCGGCATCGAGACTAGCAGGCGGCGGATGCGCCCGGTGGCCAGGTCAGTCAGCCGGCGGTTTAGCAGGAGCAGGTGCCGCGCGGCCTGCCACTTCTGGCCCGACAACATCCAGGCCAGGCTGGCTGGAGTGCTGAACCACGCGCTCGAATAGGGCGTGGGCGAGGTCTGCTGCACCGGAGTCCTCCACGATTCGGCGGGCCGCGTCGTGGGCCAACTGGATAGGGCCGCCGCCGGGGCCAGAGTGCTCGATGCGCTCGGTCAGCATGCCCAGGTGCTTCATGCGCAGTTCCACCAGTTTGCCCAGGCCGCGCCAGTCGCGGTCCTCGGCGGCAGCCCGGCACCAAACCAGCAGGTCCCGGGCCACCTGCTCGGCAGAGTCGCCCAACTCCTGGGCCCGGGCCGCCTGGGCTTCGGCGATGGCCTGCTGCACGTCCGGCCGCTGCATCAGGCGGTAGCCGGTGTTGTTGGCGGTGCGTGGCGAGTAGCCGGCGCGTCGGGCGGCAGCGGTCGGGTTGCAGTCCTGGAGATACTCCAAAACGAAGCGCTGTTGCCGCGCGTCCATCGGCTTGCGTCGCTGCTCCACCCTCCATCACCTGCCTTAAATGCGTCGGCCCGCGTGTCCGGCGCGGGCCGACCTGGAACCACCAACCCTCCGCAGTACATACTGCGGGACACGTGCATTACACCATATCCGGCGGGTCGCCGTCAAGCGGACGCGATATCTTGTGTCCACACAGGGCCTCCATGATGTCCAGTGCCTCGCGCCAGACGTCCACTACGCTGCCGTAGTGCTGGGCCAGGGAGCGCACGCGGCCTGCATCTGTCCGGGAGAGGCGCACGGTGATGTTGCAGGAGGTCAGGCGGTCGCACCCCAGGGCATCGGCATCCCGGTCCCGCCCCCCCGCCGCGTCCTGGTCCAGGTAGCGCCGCTCTCGGCGCGCTCGGACGGCCTCCCTATCCCCCGGCTTGGCTGGCCGCCTGGCCCGACCGTTGCCTCCGCCCCCGCCCTGCGGCGTGACGGGTGCCTGCATTAGCGACTCGATGGGTGCCCCCAGCACGTCGTCACGCGCACCCTGCAGCACGCCCTCTGGGATGACCGTGGGGCAGGTGCTGTCGGTGCAGACCCAATCCCGGGCGGGGCCGATCGGCGTGAGGCTGGTCGTCAGGCGCAGTGGCGCGCCGCAGGTGGGGCACTCGGGGGCGGTGGACTGCATCAGGCGGGGACCTCCAATTTGCCGGAGTCGTAGCGGTAGATGGCGTGGGCCAGGGCGCGCTCAGCGTCCTGCCTGGTCCCGTGAACGGTCTTGTTCCAGGTCTTGCGCTTGCCCTCCACGTCGGCCGGCAAGCTGATGCGAATCGTCCACGAGCTTGGGCCACGCTGAACCACCTGCCCCCTTCTGCGCCCTGTGGAGGGGCGGGCAGGGGGCATGGTCGGCATGTCGTCGGCGGTATCTACGAACTCTCGCAGGGCCTCGCGCACCAGTTCGGCCAGAGGAACGCATCGGACGGCGGCTAGCAGGCGGGCGCGCTGATAGAGGTCTTCTCCGGCGCGGACGGCAATCGAGAAGCTGGGGGTGGCGGAGCGGGGTCGGGGCATCAGGCGGTTTCCTCCAGGTTCTCGGCGATATCGCGCAGGGCCTCGACAGCCCAGGCGTAGGGGTGGTCGATGCGCTCTGCGTCGAGGGCGGCGAGGGACCGGGACGCCTCCTGCAGGTGCGCCACGGCGTCGCGCATGGCCACCTCCAGGCCCAGGGTCGCGCGCCCTGCCGGCGTGACGTGGCGGCCCCGAATGGCGCCAGGCGGGTCGTGGATGAGCCCCAAGCGGGAGAGCGAGCACAAGTGGTGGTGGACGGTGGACTGCGCCCGGAGGCCGACGTGGTCGCGGATGTCGACGATGCTGGGTGGCCGGCCGTTCTCCTCAGCCAGGTCGTGGATGGCCTGGAGGACGCGACGAGTAGCGGTGGTCAGGCGCTTGGGGCCAGGGGAGTAGGTCATGGGGACACCTCATCGAGCAGGGCCCGCAGCAGTTCGCGCCGGTTCAAACTCAAGCCGAGAACGTCAACCACCAGGGCCGCGAAGTCCACCTCTGAATCATCGTCGCCTGCGTCAAGGACCGAGACCCGTAGGGCCATCTGCTGGACATCCTGCTGGACACTTTGCGCGTCGCCCAGAGGCTCAACCGCCGATGGTTGTGGGGCCGAACCGTGGACACTTTTTTGCCCTACCCTAGCCCGCCACGCCCGGTCCCGAGCCGCCTTCCGAGCGTTTGCGCATTTTTCGCACCACCTCGCTCGCGGCGGTCTCGCACCGATGTCGGCGCCACATGCGGCGCAGGTCCTCTCTGGCATGTGCTCCTCCTCGGGCCCTGGCGGCCCCTCTAGTGCGTCCTGCGTCTCCAGACGGCCTGATACTCGTCCGACAGGCTGGAGTGCCCCCAGCGAGCCTGCTAGGTGGCCTAGTGGCGATTCAGGTCGCAGCGCCTCTGCCACGGTCTCGACCGGGCACTGTTCCCCGAGTCTCCGGCGCAGGCACCGGGCCAGGGTCCGCACCGCGTCGGGCTGGCCCGGTCGATGGATGGTCACGTCCTCGTAGGTGGCCGGCCACCCGCACGTCGGGCAGGGGCCTATCCGCTGTCCGGCCTCTCGGGCTCGCGCCACGCGCACCTC
>JAGVUW010000729.1 GCA_019136035.1 Verrucomicrobiota bacterium
TGCGCCGCCGGCGACAGGTTGCCGGCCGGGGGCGGCGCCGGGCGAGCCTGCGCCGCGGGGGCGGCCTGCAGCGCCGGCGCCGGCGTGACCGCCGTCGGCTGGGCGCCGCCAGACGGCGCCGGCTGCGCTTCAGGCTTGGCAGGGCCGAAGAGCGCGAAGAGAATGACCGCCGCGATGATCAGCAGAATCAGCACAAGGACTTTCATGATCGCGACTCCTTTGCCGGCGGTTCATGGACGTCGTACGTGGCGCACTATCACCAGTATACACACCCGCGCGCGCCCTGCCAAACCCCGCTGGGGATCCGGGCGATCCGACAGATCCGGCAGATCCGACAGATCCGGAGAGGTTGGGATCCTGGCGGAGGGCCGGGGCGGGCGGTTTGACGCCGGGTTCTTGCTGTCCTACAGTCCTGCGCCATGTGGTCCTCGGGTCGGCAGGCCTGCCGCGGGGGCTGTCGCGTTCAGGGTGGGGGCCGCAGCGCTCAGGGAGTACGATGACGGTGAGGACAACGACCATGGCCTTGCTTGCCGGTGCGTGGATGTGTGCGGCCGCGCCCGTGACCCTCTACAAGGGCAGCGACCTGGAGAACGCCCGGGAGAACGTCCGTCGGCACGCCTGGGCGAAGCGTGTGGTGGATGGCTGGCGGCGCAGTTCCGCACGCATCCTGTCCTGCGACCGTGCGACCATCGACAGCATGATTGGCGAGCTGACGCCGTGGACGACCTACGGCAACAACTGCCCGGTCTGTGTCGGGAAGAAGTCCAGTATGGGCGAGGTCGGGCTCTACCGCTGGAGCGTCGACCGGCCCGACGAGGTGAGCTGCAAGTACTGCGGCACGGTCTATCCACACCCGGACTACCCCGAGACCGGGCGCCTCGAGTGCACCCGCATGGGGCAGACCTTCACCTACTACGAGACCGCGGAGGAGCGCGCTCACCCCGAGGACCGCAGCGGCCGCTATGCCTACCGCTGGGCGAGCTGGCCGGTGCACACCAGTTGGAGCGGCCTGATCCGCTATTACCGCGCCAACTGGTGCATCCGGCAGGTGCCGACGCTGGCCAAGCTCTACGCCCTGACCGGCGAGCTGGCCTATGCCGAGCGCTGCATCTGGGTCATGGACCGCCTGGCGCGCGTCTACCCGGGCTGGCTCTACCACTCCTACAACGGCACCTTCGCCGACTGCCCGCCGGCTGAGGCGGCGCGCGAGATGGGGCGTCACCCGCGCGCCGGGCGCTTTCCGAAGGACGTCATCATCAACCCCTGTGGCCTGCATCAGGAGAAAGACTACGCCTATCTGAACGCCGGTTTCTGGGGGGCTGGGCGCTTCGGCACCGGCACCGAGGAGTGCAGCACGATCCTGGACGTGACGGTGGCGTACGACCTGATTCGCGGGGCGCGCCGTCCTGATGGCACGCCGCTGCTCGATGCGGCGACCGAGAAGCGCCTGGTCGAGGACCTGATCCTGGCGGGCTGTGCCGACCGCGAGAACTGGGCTGAGATCAACAACAAGGCCGGCCCCAACCGCGCCCTGAGCGCCGCGGTCGGGATCCTCTTCGGGCGGCCCGAGGGGGCGCGGCGGGCTCTGGAGGGCTTCGAGCGCCTCCTGGCCGAGTGCTTCCACAGCGACGGCTTCTGCCGTGAATCGCCGAGCTACTCGTCGATGCACCTCAGCCTGATGGCGGATATACCGATCGTCCTGCGCGGCTACAGCGATCCGGCCGGCTACACCCCGGCGCAGGGGAAGCGTTTCGACGACTTCAATCCCTTCCAGCACGTCGAGCGTTACCGTCTGGCCCTGGAGAGCATGGTGCGGATGACGGCGCCGAGCCGTCGGCCGCCGGTGCTGGGGGACACGCACTGGCAGTCGGGTCTGTCGGCGTACCACGCCGAGGTATTGACGTACTGGTATGACCGCGACTACGCGCCGCTGCTGCAGCGCGTCCTGGGCGCGCCGCTGGAGGAGACCGGCGGCGAGTACGCCCTGTGGTTCCGTCCGGCCGATCTTGAAGCGACGACCGAGGCGGCGCTGCCGCTGCACACGGAGTGGTTCCCCGACTGGCGTGTCGGCGTCCTGCGCGGTCCGGATCCCCAGGGCTCGATGGCGCTCTATCTCAATGGCTACGGCCACCACGGCCACCGCCACGACGACACGCTTGGGCTGATCCTCTACAGCTTTGGGCAGGAGCGCGTCTCCGACCGCGGCTACATCTGGGACGACCCGCGCAACGCCTGGACGAAGAGCACCGAATCGCACAACCTGGTCGTCGTCGACGGCCAGAACCAGGGCCGCAAGGGCCGCGAGGCCCGCCTGTTGCTCTTCGGCTCGACGCCGATGGCGCAGGTCATCGAGGCCGAGGCGAAGGCCTACGAGCAGTGCGACCTCTACCGGCGCGCCTGCGTGCTGGTGCCCCTGGCCGGCGAGGCCTGCTATGTCCTCGATGTCTTCCGGGTGCGCGGCGGGCGTCGCCACAGCTATGGCCTTCAGTGCAATGGCACCCTGGCCGGCGTCACGGGCGTCGACCTGGCGCCGCTGGAGCGCCAGCACCCCTGGCTGAAGGCCTTCCGGTCGGGCGTCCCGGCCGGGCCCTGGCAGGCGACCTGGTCGGAGGACGCGGTCGAGACCACCCTGCACCTCCTCAGCCCCGGGGACCGTGCCGTGGTGGCCGACGCCCCCGGCTGGCGCAGTTGCAAGGGCACGGACCTGAATGCAGCGCCGATTCAGCAGGCCTTCCTCGAGCGCGAGGCCGCCGGCGAGGGCCCGCTGGAGAGCTGCTTCGTGGCCGTCATCGCCAGCCGGCAGGCCGGCGGGAAGCCTCTGCAGTCGGTGCGGCTCCTGCCCAGCGAGCCGGCCGGCAGCGTCGCGGTCGAGGTCGTCAGCGACGCCGGCACGGATGTCCTCCTGATGAGCCCCGACGGCACGCCGTGCCGGAGTGGCGATGTGGCTCTGGAGGGCCGCTTTGGCATGGTTCGCCGTCCCGCCGACGGCCCGCCGTCGCTGGCGCTGGTCGACGGGGTCCGCCTGACCGCCGGGAGCGCGGTGCTGTCGCTCGATCAGGCGCCGGCCGCCGAGGCCGTGAGTGCCGTCGAGGGCTGGACGATGGTGCTGTTGCGGGCGCCTGGCGCCGGCTGGCAGCCCGGGGCCTGGGTCCTGGCCGGCGACACCGCCTACCAGATCGAGGCCGTCGAGGGCCCGCGGGTGCGCGTCCGCGACTACCCGGTCGGGGCCTGCCACGAGGCTCGCGTCATGCCGGTCGCCAGTGTCATCGGCGAACGTCCGTAGGTCCACGGCGCCGTCCGTGGACCTCCCGGGCACCAGCGGCGCCCGGGAGACGGCTGGCGTGGCGCGCACACGTAGGTCCACGGCGTCGTCCGTGGACCTCCCGGGCACCAGCGGCGCCCGGGGCAACGCCCAGGGGAAACCGGCTATCCCCTGTTAAAGACTGGTGGCCGGGCTGAACTGCGATCGGGTCAGCCCTCACCAGGTCACCCTGAAGGGGTGTCAGATCGTAGCCGGGGGTCGCGCGAGAGCACGCCCCCCGGAGCCGTGAGTTCACCGACCGCGCACCCTGAAGGGGTGCCGGAACAGGACGTTGCGACAGCCCTGGGCTGGAGCACGTGCCACGACGGAGAGTTCCTTACGAGCCCTGGAGGACGCCGATGCGAGAAGCCCTGGTCGATCTCCTGAACGCGATGCTGATGACCCACGCCCCGACGGGCCGGGAAGACGAGATGGACGCCTTCCTGCGCGAGCGCCTGCAGGGCCTGGGGGCGGACGTCGAGCAGGATGCCCATGGCAACCTCCTGGTGTGGGTTGCCGGTCGCGAGTCGGGTCCGGCCACGGCCGTAGCGGCGCACAAGGACGAGCTGGC
>JAGVUW010000275.1 GCA_019136035.1 Verrucomicrobiota bacterium
GGACTCCAGGGTGGCCGAAACGAAGACTCGAGGATAGACGGTAAACGCCGTACCACGCTGGTTGCCGGCGTAGGTGTGGTCCACCCGCCGCGGCGTCAGGGCCAGGGCGCCCTGCTCGGGGCGGGCTTCAGACATCGCCGGCTGCCCCCCTCGACCCGCGACGACGGCGCTGACTCCCACGAGCACGGTGTCCTCTGCCGGTCCACGGCTTTTGGACCACGTCTGCCGCCGCGTCGCCCCGATGACCGCGAATTGCGCTACCATCAGGTTGGAGTTGCGGTCACCCGTCGGCACCGGGATGGTGAACCCTCCCGCCGCCACCGGGAAGCGCCCCAACTCGTCAAAGCCGCTGTTCAGGGCATCGAATGCCAGGTAGTGCGTTGGGCTGGAGAGGCCTGTCACCAGATGGGGCTGACCCACGAAGCGGTCGGCCGGCAGCGTCGGGGCCGTCCACTTCAGCACGAGCAGCCCCTGGGCGTCCGTTTCCGCCTGCGCCTCTGGCGCCGCCATGGCCCACCCCGTACAAGGACCGCTCTCCTCCAGGACCTCACCCCCGGCGCCGAGCATCTGGATCTTGTAGGACTGTACGGCCGAGAGATCCGGGTTCAGGTCGAAGACGACGATCCGGTGGGTGTAGAGGGGCTCGGCCGAACCCACCCTCACGCTCCTTTCCGGGCCCCCCTGCGCGGCCTGGTCCCGCGGGATCTCGCGCACCGGGCGGAAGGGCCCATCGGGCGAGTCCCCGCGCAGCAGTCGCAGGGCCGCCAGGCCCGGCCAGAGGGACGGGGCCTTGCCATCGCTCGACGTCAGGACGACGTCAACGGCGACGGCGACCGCGGGGCGGACCTCCGGGAGGCGCCACTGGCGCGTGCCACTGTCATCCAGGGAATACGAGGACCACGGTGCCGAACGCGCGATCACCGGCGGCGTGTCCGCCGGGGCCATGGCCGGCCGGGCCGAGAGGCGCCAGTCGACGACGCTGGCGGCGTCGGTGAGGCCGGCGCCGCCAGATTGACTCAGATGCCAGCGCTGCGCGGCCGTCGGCGGACCCCGGCGGGCGCGCTTGGGGTCCAGCCGTTGCCACTGCCGGTGCGCGTAGAGTCCACAGCAGACAATGACGGCGATGGCGGCCAGGCCGACCAGGGATTGCCGCAGTGAGTACCGCGATCCGGCCATGCGAACCCTCCCGTCGTCTGCGGCCCGGCCGGACCCCTCGAACCCACGTGCCCGGCCGTGGCAGCCGCTCCCGAAAACCGGCGATGCACTTCAGCCTGCAAGAGGCAAAGTAACGCGCCCTGCGGGCGGTGCAAGAGGCCCCGCGCGGTATTTGCGGAGCGCTCATGGCAGGCACGGGGGGCCGGCCTGATCCCACGTCCCCGCGGCGGCGGGGAGGACACCACCGCCGATACCGCCGCCGCCCCCGGCGCGCGGGCGCCGGAGATGGCCTGGCGAGCCATCGCTCGCCATCGGTGTGGAGCGCGAGTGTCCACAGACGCGAAAGCGTCCACGAGCCGCAACGGCATCGACAGCACAACGAGGCGATGCTTCCTACGAGTTCAGACGTCGGAAACCAGAGGTCGGCAGCGGGGATCGCGGAGTCCGTTCCCGCAGACGCACCGACGCACTCCCCTCCGTTTCCCTTCCCCCTCCCCCATCCGCGTTCATCCGTGCGAATCCGTGGTTCTTCCCACCCTCTCCCGGGGTGTGAGAGCCGTTTGGCCGGTCGGGCCGGCTTGTGGAGGCCGTGCCCGGAGGGCCTGCCACACGCGGATATTGCGCCGGCCCGGCGCGCCGAAGTGGGGAGTGTCCCCTGCAATCCGCGTTCTGGTGGTGTATGGTGGTGAGTCGTTGGAGTCGGAGACGCGTCGCCTCGGTCTGAGTTGCCCATGAGTACGACATCCATCATCGCCCTCGTGCTGGCCGGCTATCTGCTGATCGGCGCGGAGGTCTTCATCCCCGGCGGGATTGCCGGTTTCCTGGGGACGGTGCTGGTGGTGGCGGGCATCCTCTGCGGCTTCGTCTTCCTGGGTCCGACCGCGGGCCTGGCCCTGCTGGTGACCTCGGGAGTGCTGGGTCTGATCGGCTTCTGGATGTGGGTGAAGCTGCTGCCGAAGACGCCCTGGGGGCGTCGGCTGCTGCTGGATCAGGACGCGCGCGACTGGAAGAGCAGCGACACGGAGAAGCTGGGCCTGGAGGGCAAGGAGGGCGTGGCGCACACCACGCTCAGGCCGGCCGGGACGGCCCTGATCGACGGCCGGCGGGTGGACGTGATCACGCGTGGCGAGATGATCGAGGCGCGCACCCGGGTGCGGGTGATCCGCGTCGAGGGCAACCGCGTCGTGGTGACGGCCCAGTCCTGACGGCCGCCGTGACCGTCGCGCCCGGGTGCGGCCGAGGCCCGTCGACCGCGTGCGAGGCCGCCGCTCGGGCGTCGCCGCCCGGCACTATGCGCTAAGAGAGCAGGGTCCTGACGGATCTGTAGTACAAAGGAGAGCCCCAACATGCCAAGAAACCTCCTCGTCTTCCTGATGATCCCGGTTCTGCTGGTCGTCATGGTGATGGTCGTCGTGCTCCTGTCCTTCATCCGGATATGGATCTTCGCGTTTGCGGCCAAGGCGCGGGTGACCTTCCTGAACATGATCGGGATGCGCCTGCGTCATGTCTCGGTCAGCCTGATTGTCGAGAATCTGGTCAAGCTGAAGAAGGCGGGTCTTCACAAGGTCACGACCGACGACCTGGAGGCGCACTTCCTGGCCGGCGGCAATGTGCAGAATGTGGTTGACGCGCTGATTGCGGCGGACAAGGCGGGGATTGCCCTGACCTTCGAGCAGGCGGCGGCGATTGACCTGGCCGGCCGCGATGTCTTCGAGGCGGTGCGCATGAGCGTGCTGCCGAAGGTGATCGACTGCCCGGATCCCTCCAAGGGCCGCGTCACGGTCGACGCCGTGGCCAAGGACGGCATCCAGGTCAAGGCCAAGGCGCGGGTGACGGTGCGCGCCAATCTGGAGCGCCTGGTCGGCGGCGCGACTGAGGAGACGATCATCGCGCGTGTCGGTGAGGGCATCGTGACCACCATCGGCTCGTCGATGTCGTACGCCTCGGTGCTGGAGAATCCCGACCTGATCAGCAAGCGCGTTCTGGACAAGGGCCTCGACAGCGGCACGGCCTTCGAGATCCTCTCGATCGACATTGCCGACGTCGATGTCGGCGACAACATCGGCGCCCGTCTGCAGGCCGACCAGGCCGAGGCCGACATGCGTGTGGCGCAGGCCCGCGCCGAGGTGCGCCGGGCCACGGCGGCGGCGGCCGAGCAGGAGATGAAGGCGAAGGTGCAGGAGATGCAGGCCAAGCTGGTGGCGGCCCAGGCCGAGGTGCCGCTGGCCATGGCCGCGGCGCTGCGTGATGGCAACCTGGGCGTCCTGGACTACTACCGCCTGGAGAACATCAAGGCCGACACCGAGATGCGGAACAGCATCATGGGCGAGTCGCCCGAGCAGGGCGGCGCCCTGAAGTAGGCGCAGCCCCGGAGCGGGCTCGGCACGGCCGGAGCGCCGGGCCGGCCCGCTCGAGGAACGGCCATGGAAAACCTCGTTCCCGTCATCATCTTCGTGATCGTCGTCATCAACGTCCTGCGGAAGATTGCGGAGTTCAACCGCAACCGTCCGCAGCGCGATGACGACGCCGGCGGTCCGTCCTGGCAGGACGCCACTCGGCCGACGCCGCCGGCGCTGGCGCCGGGTGCGCCGCGTCGGCCGGCGTTGCCGCGTCCAGAGGTGGTGCCATCGGAGCGCGTCCGCCAGATCCTCGAGCAGCTCGCGCAGGCCAACGGCGAGGCGCCGCGGCCGCCCCTGTCGGCGGCACCGCCGGC
>JAGVUW010000448.1 GCA_019136035.1 Verrucomicrobiota bacterium
GCGGCGCGTGGCACGGCTGTACTGCCGGAAGCCCACCGGCAGGCCGGGGTGGATCCAGTGGCAGGCGAGGACCCAGATGAGAGACTCTACCAGACTGCCGAGCAGCAGCACCGCGCCCATGGCGACCAGGCCATGGCCCCGCACCAGAACCTCCAGAAGGAGGACGTTGACCAGGATCAGTCGAAGGATCGCCGCGCCGGCGGTGAGGTCGTACCGGAGACTGGCGCTCAGGAACGCGGCATAGACTCGGAAGGGGAATCCCAGGGCGGTCCGCAACCCGAGCAGCAGGACCAGCCAGCGCAGGATCCCTGCGTCGGCGGGCCCGGAGGCCAGCCCGCCGCACAGCGCCGCTGCCCCAAGGGTGAGCAGCAGAACAGCACCGCCGGCCCATGAAAACAGCACAAAGGACGTGCTCACGACCCCGGCGACCTGAGCGCGATCGCGCGCTGCCAGGCCGGCGGCGACGTAGCGACAGACGGCCGAGTGGATGCCGAGATCGAAGAGACCGTAGTAGCCGACCAGCGCGCCAACGACGGTCCAGACACCGAAGTCGCGGTCGCCCAGGGCGCGGACCATCACCGGCGTCATCAGAAACGCGACCACGACCTGCAGGACGAAGTGGCCAACCCGTGCCAGCGACCCCGCGGCGAGCTTCCTTCCGGTGCCGATGTCGGTGACCATGCCGCGCTGCCCCCTGTCGGTCACTTGGTCCATGGGGGCTTCGGGTTGTCGTCCTGCCAGAGGCCGCGGCGGGCGTTGCGGGCGTCGGCCTCGGCGCCGCGGAGGATGGCGTCGTCGGGGGCCTCTTTGGGCTGCCACCAGGCCAGGCCGGCGGTGACGAGGGCGAGGCCTAGGTCGTCGCCCTCGCCGTAGGTGACGCGGCCGACGGTGCGGCCATAGGCGTCGCGGTGGCGTTCGACCTGAACCGCGACCGCCTTGTCGAGGCACTGCTCCACGACGAAGGTGCGGGCCGCCGCGGAGAAGGCGCGGCCGCCCTCGGGGGCGTCGACGCCGTAGAGTCTGAGGGCGACGCGGGTGCCCTCGGGGGTGGTCAGCGTCAGCGAGTCGCCATCCGCGACCTCGGTGATGGTCCCGGTCAGGCTGGCGGGGCCGGTCGGTTCCTCGGTCTGGCGCGGGCCGTGCCAGCTCCAGGGCGGTACGGGCGCGTCATCCTGCCAGAGGCCGCGGCGCTCGCGGCGGGCGATGATCTCGGCGCCTTGGTAGACCTCGGAGACGGGGCCGTGCCGTGGGTTGCACCAGGCGCTGCCCTGTTCGACCAGGCTCAGGGCCAGGTCGCTGCCGTCGGCCAGGAGGACGGTGGCAACGACGCGGCCACCCTTCTCGACCCGGCGGACCTGGAGGTCGACCTCGGTCTCCAGGCAGCGCGAGGAGAGCGACTCGCGCGCGGCAGTGGCGAAGGGCTGACCGCCCTCGGGGGCGTCGACGCCGCAAAGGCGGACGTGGCGGGTGGTGCCGGTGGTATCGACGACGGTGAGGGTGTCGCCATCCTCGACGCTGGTCACGCGGCCGTGGTAGCGGTCGGCGAGGGCCTGGAGGGCCAGGAGGGAGGCGAGCAGGATGGCGCGCTGGCTACCCCTGGGCATGGACAATACCTCCCTCTCCCTGGACAGCATCGCCTGCCAAGGGCTTCCGGTCGAAGCTCCCGAGGCAGGCGATGGCGTTCATTACCGATGTCGGTTCGCAGGACGCGGTCAGAGGTAGTCCGGGTAGTACTTGTAGTACTCCTGGTCAGCCTTGCCCCAGACATCCTTGGCGCCCCACAGGCGGCCCCACCAGCCGGGGCGGCTGATGCGCTTGTAGCCGAGGAGGGTGCGGAGGTTCTCGTCGAAGGGGACGCTGTAGTCGTACGACGACGCGAGCTGGTTGGTGTTCGGGTCGACGATGCGTGCCGAGACATAGACCGCGCCGTTGCCGATGGCGTAGGTGCCGACGAGGAGGGCCTGGACGTCGTGCTTGCGGCTGACCTCGAGGGCTTCGCGGGATAGGAGGAACTCGCCGGCGCGTTCCTTGACGAAGATATTCTGGCGCAGCTTGACCTCGGTGATCGGGAAGTAGTACGGGGCGCTGGCGAGACCGGAGGCGATCTGCTCGGAGACGATGCGCCCGAAGGACGACGAGTCGTTCATGTCATCGACATTGACGAAGCTCGCCACCAGGACGCCGCCCTGCCCGGGCATGATGGGTACCTCGAGGCGTGTCGCCAGTCTGTCGGCGGCGCGCTCGCTGGAGTTAAGGAGGATCCGGTTGGTCCTCGCGGTGGTCGCGCAACCGGAACCGACCAGGGCGACCAGGGCGAACGCGGCAATGGTTTTCATGACTCTGGGGTTCGACATGGTCATCTCCTTCACTTGGCCACAACCTCCAGCGTCTTGGTGCCGGCGCCGGCGCCGCCGCTGGCCTTGCCGGCCTTGGCGTCGGCGTACTGCCCGCGGTCGGCGTCGTTGACATAGAAGATGTCCGACTGCCGCATCAGGCACTGGCCATCCTTATCAAGGGAGGTGGTGATGAGCACCTCGTTCTTGGTGAGGGTGGTGTAGCTGCCGTCGACGAGGTCGGCGGCGAGGCCGGCGGGGATGATCATGTTGGCGGTCATGTTGTCAGCCAGGCGGACGACCGTGGCAACGGCAGTCCAGAAGCCGGGGTTGCGGCGGTTGTAGCGGTGCGGTGCCTTGGCCCGGTAGCTGATCAACTGGACGTCGGCCGAGAGGACGGCGGCGCCCTTGGCGGCGGGAGCGAGGGTCGCGCCGTTGTTGGCGAGGTCGGTCTTGAGCAAGGTCGTGAAGGCCTCGCCGAAGACGCCGCCGACCGGTTCGACATAGATGCCGCCGGAGCTGACGGTGCCCTGTTCAGCGACCACACGGTCGGCGATGTTCTGGGCCAGGAGCTCCCAGTGGCGTGCAGCCTGCATCTTCTGCTGGTAGGACAGTGGGTAGGCCGCGGGTTTGGGAACCTGAGCACAGCCTACCAGGAACAAACCCAGACCTGCAGCGACCAACGACGCGCGCATTGTGTAGCCTCCTTACCCTAGGGTGGACTGCCGAGGGGATTCCTCTGACCACGCACGAGACAACGACGGCCGCATCCTGCCGTTCACTTCACCTTGACCATGACCATACCATGCCGTGGCTCGGTCCGCAAGTGTGTCAACGCTGTCGCCATCAGATTTCGCTTGATTTCGGCACCGCGGTGGCTTTCCGTAGTGCCTTCAGCGGCTGCCGCGCATGAGCAGCGGCACCGTTCGAAGCAGGATCTCGATATCCAGCATCAGTGACATATTGCGGACGTAGTAGAGGTCGTAGGCGAGCTTGTGTCGGGCGTCTTCCTCGCTGGCGCCGTAGCGGTAGCGGATCTGGGCCCAGCCGGTGAGGCCCGGGGGGACCAGGTGGCGCTGGTCGTAGAAGGGTATATGCCGCGTCAGCTCGGAAACGAACTCAGGGCGTTCCGGTCGCGGTCCGACGATGGACATCTCGCCTTTGAGGACATTCCAGAGCTGGGGCCACTCATCGATGCGGGTGAGGCGCAGGAAGCGTCCGAGGCGGGTGACGCGCGGGTCGTTGGCGCTGGCCCAGCGGGCGCCGTCTTTCTCGGCGTCGGTGCGCATGCTGCGGAACTTGTAGAGGGTGAAGAGGCGGCCCTGGCGGCGGACACGCGTCTGGGGGAAGAACACCGGTCCCGGGCTGTCGAGCTTGATAAGCAGGGCAATGATGGGCCAGAAGGGCAGGGACAGGAGCAGGGCCAGGCTGGCGACGGCCAGGTCGAGGAAGCGTTTGGCGACGAGGTTGGTGGCGTTGTGCAGGACGAAGGGCCTTGCGGCGAGCAGGGGCAGGCAGTCGTGGTCGAT
>JAGVUW010000342.1 GCA_019136035.1 Verrucomicrobiota bacterium
AGCGAGCAGTCGGTGGCCATGGGCGGCATGCCGGTGCCGGTGCCCGACTTCACCAACGGCGCCTGGACCGGCCGTGAAGCCCCCGACCAGGGCACCTACAGCCTCGACGTCATCCCCGAGTAGCCCGGCTGTGCGGCGCTGCCGGGTCGGGCTGTGACCAGGGCCGATCGACGATCGCGTCAGCCCGTCAGGCTGGCGTCGTCTCGATGGCCGGCTCGGCCTGCCGCGACTGCCCGGCGTCGCCGCCGGCAGGACGGCCGTCCCCCGTGGCCGGCGTCGACGCCTTGGCGCGCCGGCGGCTGGCGCGGCGGAACTCGAGGAAGTCCTCCAGCTCAGCCCGCGGGATCATCTTCTGCGTGCCGCCGAGCTTGACGGCCGAGATGCGGCCGCGCCGCGTCCAGTAGTGCAGCATATGCGGCGACTCGCCGATCAGGGCGGCCGCCTGGTGCGGCCGGACCAGGTTCACCAGCTCGTCGTACAGGCTCCAGGGGATGTACAGCGCCCGCCGGCGGCCCATGCGGCGCACTCGATCCTTGAGGTCGGTCTCGGTCAGCCAGCGGTAAAACATGGCGTAGTTGCGCCGGAACTCGCGGCGGAACTCGGGGCTCTGCGGCTGCAGCCCGCTGCGCGCACACAGCGCCCGCGCCAGCCGACCCAGAGAGTAGTAGGCGACGCCTTGGAGAACCACCTCCTCGGGCTGACGCGTCCAGCGGGCGTGCTCGCGGATGGTCCCGAGCGAGGCCGGGTCAATGTGGACGCGCCCATACATGTCGCGGCCGCCGCGGATGAGGCCCTTGTCCAGCCACAGCAGGATCGTGCTCGGCTTGGCACCGGAAAGCCGGCAGGCGTCCTGCAGCGACACCCAATCCTGAAACGCACAGCGATAGCGCTCCACGAAGTCGCGGACGCCGCGCAGGCCGACACGGTAGAAACGGCCCGAGACGCGCTCATACGGGCCCAGCTCGCCACGCCGCGCCAAACGCGCCAGCGTGCTCTTGTCCAGGCCCAGAACCGAGGCCAGGTCCACGGTCAGGACCGCTGGGGTACCCGCCGTCTCGGCCTGCCTAAGCCACGCGTCGATGATTGCGTAGGAGGCATACATGATCGCCGCTCCCTTCGCCGGGCTGTCGTCCTTTCTCTATGTCAGCCGTGCCTGAACCGCGGCAACGCGCCGCTGCGGTCAATGCCTCGGACTGTCTACCGCCAGTATGACTCGGCAATGCCAGCCGCCAGAATAGGACCAAGGTACTATCCTATAGGTTTCCGGGCGGCCTGCGGGCGATTTGCGGGCGGTTGCCCGTGGGGGCGATCGCGGCGTGGCACGGCTACGGTCTGAGTCAGAACGCCGCGTTGAGGCGGACGCGTGCGCCGTGGCTTCAGCCCGCCGCGGCCCCGGATGCCGCCGCGGCCTGACGGCACGCGGCACACTTCCGGCCAAGGCCGGTGCTCTGACGGGGCTGGCGCAGAAGACGATGGCTCACGGTGTCCTATCCGGCGCTCCCGTGCGCCGGGGCGCTGGCTGCAGCGGTATAGTAGGGGGTCCGCCGTCATGCCGAGGCAAGGCGGCTGCCCGGGCCGCCCCGGGGTGTCTGTGGCGAGGTTGACGGTGCAGCAAGGAGACAGCGACGTGACGCTCACGCCAGGCCATGCCGAGGGCAGCCCGCACTGCGTTCCGGACACCGAGCGCGAAGGCCGTTTGGGCTTTGCCGAGGTCATCTACTGCCCGGGGAAGACGCCGGCGCAGTTGCGCGCGGTGGCGGAGGTCCTCTTCGCGGCCCACGCCAATGTGCTGGCGACGCGAGCCACGCCCGAGCAGGCGGCGGTCTTGCGCGAGGTCGACGCGAGGGTCGAGTACCACGAGCTGGCGCGGGTGGCCCGTCTGCATCGTGACCGCACCCTCCGCGGTCGCGGCGAGATCGCGGTGGTCTCGGCCGGGACCACGGACATCCCGGTGGCTGAGGAGGCGGCGTGCACGGCCGAGGTCATGGGCAACGCCGTGCGGCGTCTGTACGACGTCGGCGTGGCCGGCATCCACCGTCTGCTGCGTCGGCGCGACGAGATCGAGTCCTGCGAGGTGGTCATCGTCTGTGCGGGGATGGAGGGCGCCCTGCCGAGCGTGGTCGGCGGCCTGGTCTCGCGGCCGGTGATTGCCGTGCCGACCTCGGTGGGCTACGGGGCGTCATTTCAGGGCCTGGCGGCACTGCTGGGGATGCTCAACAGTTGTGCGCCGGGGGTCACGGTTGTGAACATCGACAATGGCTTCGGAGCCGCCTATGCAGCCAGCCGCATCAACTGCCGTCGCTAACTCTGTCACCGTCGCCCCGGTGAGTGCCGCGGCCGCATGTTCCCGCCGGTGCCGCATCGGGCGCTGGCGGGGGTTGCCGCTGTTGCTGCTCGGTCTCCTGGCCGGCCTGGCGGTGAGCGGGCAGGGGGTGTTGCTGAATCTCGACTTCGAGGACGGCCGCGGCCCGGACAGCCACCCGGCGCTGGAGGGCTCGCGGGGGATCGTGGCGACGGTCGTCGACGGCGCCCCGGGCGCCGGCAAGGCCCTCGAGCTGCACAACCCGGAGCCCGCCAGCCAGTGCGGCGTGATCCTGCGCCATCCCTTCACCGTCACCAAGAACCTGGTCCTCGAGTTCGACCACCGCGAGGAGATCGAGGCCGGCTTCGAGGGCGCCTACCTCGGCGTTGCCCTCATGGGCGAGGACGGCAAGCAGGTGTGCTGGGCCTCCGACCCCTTCTCGAGCACCTGGCGCCGGGCCCGCATTGTCATTCCGGCGTTACGGCCGTCGTCGGGTGCGGCCATGCGGCTGGGCCTGCCCATCGCCACGGTCAGGCTCTACGGCCGGGTCAAGGACACCACGGACCAGGCCGGGGCGACGCGCGGCCGCATGCGGGTCTGGCTGGACAACCTGCGCCTCTATGTGCCCAACGCCATCGACATGGCCGGCCTGGGCAAGCCCTACACCTGCCACAACAACCCGCCGCTGCTGGACTGGGCTGGCCCCGGCCGCCCGGGGCAGCGCCTGCAGCTCTCGCGCTCGGCCGACTTCCCGGCCGCCGCGACGCGCGAGATCGAGGTCCCGGGCGGCCGCCCCTTCCTGGTGCCGTCCGAGCCGCTGGAGCCGGGCACGTGGTACTTCCGCGTGCTGATCGAGGACGACCTGGTCTCCGGGTGGTCGCAGGCGCAGCCGGTCGAGATCCCGGTTGAGACGCACCGCTACCGCCTGGCGCCGATCGCCATGGCGCCGCTGCGCCAGGCGCCGCGGCCGCGTCTGCGGCGTCTGTTGCGGCCGGCCGGCGAGGCGCTGACGCCGACCGAGTCCGAGGCCCTCCTGCGCAGCGCCCGGGCTGCCCTCGAGCAGGGCGTCCCCGAGCACCCGGGGCCGTACCGCTCCGGCGATCCGCGCTGGCCGCAGTGGATCGACTGGTATGGCCGCGTTGCCGGCGACGTCACCTCGCGCACCGGCTCGCGCCTGGCCTCGGCCGGCCGCGCCGCCATCCTGACCGGCGATGCGGCGGCCATCGACGCCGCGCGGCAGCTCCTCGTGGCCGCCTGCGCCTGGGACCCCGCCGGCGGCAGCAGCGCCCGTGATGGCGACCTGCAGGCCGCCTCGCTCCTCCAGGGCATGCTCTGGTGCTATGACGCCTGCGCCGGGAGCCTCTCGGCCGCCGAGGCCGCGACTGCCGAGGCGGTCCTCAAGACACGCATCGAGCAGTTCGCCGTGCACCTCTCGCCGTTCCGCATGAACCCATCGCAGAACCACCCCTGGCGTCAGACCACGGCCGTGGCCGAGGCGGCCCTCGTCATGATGGGCGTCTTCCCCGAGGCCGAGGAGTGGCTCGACGTCGCCTGCCAC
>JAGVUW010000470.1 GCA_019136035.1 Verrucomicrobiota bacterium
AGATCGTCGAGATGGCGACCACAGAGGGCCGCGCGAATCGCTGCTTTCGTGGCACACATACTCGCTGTCGATACGCCTCTGCACGACGCCCCCGAAGCCACCTGCCGCTCAGGCGACGGCGTCCTCAGAACCCGTCTACGTCACTCGCGTTATAGGATACTACCGCGCCCCCCGAAAGCAATCGCGACAGCCGAGCCCCCGGGGCTCCTCGACGATCGCGTCAGCGCCCACCTGGCCACCCTGAAGGGGTGCCAGATCGCAGCCGGGTGTCGCGCGAGAGCACCACCCCCTGAAACTCGAGTCCAGGAACCACGCACCCCAAAGGGGTGCAAGAACCGGGCCATCAAGCAGCCTCGCCGAGTCCCCGGCACACGGGCGCCGGACAGAACGCCATGGAACACCGCCTTCTGAGCCGTCTCCGTCAGAGCACCGGCTTCAGCCGGCAGTGTGCCGCGTGCCTTCAGGCCGCGGCGGCAGTCGGGGTGGCCCCGGGCTGCAAGCCACGGCGCACACGTCCGCGCCAACGCGGCACTCGGACCCGGAGGCCGCAGCCCCGCCACACGGCGTCATCTCATACGGGCAACGGCGCCTCCCCCGCCACCTCGAGGACCAGCCGCGCCGCGGTCCGACTGACCGCCGTGGGCGGTCCGACTGACCGCCGTGGCGGCACCCAACGCCTGCACCGCCGCCGCCATCCCGGCCTCGACCTCACCACGCCGCGACCCGCCCGGCAGGATGGCCTCCAGGGCCGGCACGAGGCGCTCCGCTCGGACCTCGCGCTGCAGAAACTCGGCAAAGACCTCGCGGCCGGCCACCAGATTGACAATCGTGAAGTACGGCAGGCCGCGCAGGACCAGCCGGCCGAGCGCGTGCGTCAGCGGCGCCAGGCGGTATACCGAGACCAGCGGCAGGCCCAGAATCGCCGCCTCCATGGTCACCGTGCCGCTGGCGGCAACCCCGGCTGCGGCACGCTGCATCCAGTGGTGCGTCCTGCCGACGTCAATCTGCAGGTCGACGAGGCCCGCCAGCCCGGCGCGCGCCAGGCACTGCCTCGCAATCTCTGCCACCCGCTCCCGCGGCGCCGGCAGGACGAAGCGCAGCGCCGGATGGCGCTCGCGCAGCGCCGCGGCCGTGCGCACCAGATCCGGCAGGAGACGCTCCACCTCGCTGCGACGACTGCCCGGCAGAAGCAACACCAGATCCGGATCGCGAAGCAGCGACGGATCGCGCTCGGCCGCCAGGCTCTCCAAGAGCGGGTGACCAACAAAACGCACATCGAGCGGGGTGTCGGCAAAGTAGGCCGGCTCGAACGGGAAGATGCACAGCAGCCGCCGACACCACGCCGCCATCTGGTGCCGCCGACCGCGCTTCCAGGCCCAGATCTGCGGACTGATGTAGTAGACAACCGGCACCCCCGCAGCGTGCAGACGCCGCGCCAGGCGCAGGTTGAAACCCGGATAGTCAATCAGTACCACCGCCGCCGGACGCTCCGCCGCAGCCCGCTCCGACAGCGCCTTCAAGGCCCGGACGAAGGTCCCGAGATGACCCAGAACCTCGACCAGGCCGACGACGCCCAGTTCGCTCGAATCCAACAGGATCTCGACGCCAGCCGCGGCCATGGCACGCCCGCCCATGCCCTTGACGACCAGCCCCGGACGCTCCGCCCGCAACGCCTGCGCCAGCCGCGCTCCATAGGCGTCCCCGGATTCCTCGCCTGCCATAATCCATATTGTCGTAGCCATGCATGATCCCCGTGGTGCCGACCCAACGTACTGCCGCCCGGAGCGCACGACAACCGCGGCGCCAACCAGCCGAACCAGGCCCACCAGGGCACCTGGGCGCGCCTCCTGACGGGCAACCGTCGGCAGGCTCGCAGGAAGCCCGCAGGCCGTGAACCCCCGGCGGGCGGCGGGCGTGCCCCTTCGTTCTCTCGTGTTCCCCGCCTGCTTCGGCGTTGAGCCTTGAGCCTTGGGCCTTGGGCGCTCGGCGTCGGGCGTCGGGCGTTGGGCGTGTCCCCCGTGTCCCCCGTGTCCCCCGGCACCGGCGGGCGGCGGTCCGCGTGCCATGGCGTCGCCGCCTGGCGGGGGCCGCCACGCATTTGCCTTGGTCGGACGCCTGGCCGGTGTGGCGCCGCACGGTCTCGACGCCTATAGTAGCGGAGGTAACAGGTGGGTGGCGTACAGGCCGAACGGCGCGAGGCGGCGCCGATTCGGCTGGTTGTGTGACAACGAGGAGTGGCGACCATGAAGACCACGATGTGGCTCGGGTTCCTCCTGGTGGCATGGGGAGCCAGTGCCGGTCCGCTCAGTTACTTCGAAGCCCGCATCAGCACGCCCGGACAGCAGCAGACCCTCGAGGTCGTGCAGGCCAGAGACGCCGCCGCCGCCACGGATATCCTCGAAGGACGCTCCGCTCAGATCAAGGTCCACTCCATGCGGCGACTCGACCGCCAGGACGGCCACGAGTGGTTCCTCGCACGCCTCAGCGTCGACGGCGCCAATATCGTCGACACCGCCCTCGCCAAGGGCAGCGGCGAGGCTCGCAGGACCTTCGAAGCACGCTACGCCAAGGGCCGCATCGTCAGCCTCTCGACCCTCGCGAAGACCGACGGCTATGCCTGCTACGAGACATCCATCCACGGCGCCAGCCGCAAGGTCTTCAAGGATATCGTCTTTGCCGAGAGCATCAGCCAGGCCCAGGAGACCCTCCGGGCGCGCTATCCGGGCGCCCGTCTGGGCAGTGTGAGTATCGTTCGCTAGGGGGCCCACCGCCCCCGCCGCGCCTCAGCACCGCCAACGACCAGCAGTCATCCAGTGATCAGCAGAACCGGGTGGGTCCCATGACTTCCCCTCAGACCTCTGCCAGACGTCGCCCCGCCTCCCGGGCCGGGACCCGCCACGCCGTGACCGCCTGGGCCGCGGCCCTGTCGATCCTGTGGCTGACCCTCCCCCACGCCGCCGCCGTCGTCATCGAGGCGGATTCCGCCATGCTTTCTGCGACCGGCTACACCACGACCAACGCGGCGCCAGGCCCCTACGAGCTGGTCCGTGAACCCGCAGCGCCGGCCACCAACACCTTCCGAACGGAACTGGCCGACCTCCCGGCCGGCACGAAGGTCCTCGTGATCGCCAACTTCTCGGCCCAAGGCGTCACCAGTGCCTCCAGGGCGACCTGGCGCCTGACCGCCAACGGCAGCGTCGGCGGCAACCCCCTGACCATGGATGTCACCCAGGCCTATCCCAGCGTCACCAGCGTCGTGCATCTCTTCGAGAACATCTCGGGGACCAACTCCTTCGAGCTCGAGGTGAAACTCGACAGCGGCCCCGGGGTAAAGACCTTCTCCGGGAACCTCCTGGCGTTCCCGCTGGTGACGGTCGAAGACGACGTCCTGAACGGCGCTGTCGACGGCCCAACGATGACGGTGGCGACCACCAGCACCAGCATGGTCGACGTTACCGGCGCCAGCGTGACAGTCACCCTTCCCGCTGAAGGTGACGTCCTGGTCGCGGCGATGTTCTCAGGCGTCTGTGACGCCCCCAACCAGGAGGCGCAATGGCAGCTCTACTCGCAGAGCGAGAGCGCCGTGCTCGGCCGGAAGGTGATCCACGAGCTGGGCTCGGCCGGGCTCATGGCGGCCGGCGGCCTCGTGGGCACGGCCCAGAACTTGGGGGCCGGCGACCATACCTTCGTCCTGCAACACGCGATCGAGTCGGGGCAGTTGACGACGTCACAGGTCGTTCTCGTAGCCGTGGCGCTAAGCCTCGAGGACGGGCGCAGTTTCGCCGCCTACCCCCATACGTCCGGCACTGTCGGCGCCGCCGGCACAACGCCTGGCGATGTGCTCACCGACGCGATCTTTCTGGAAGAGGACTCCGACGTGGTCGTGGCCGGGTCCTTCTACTTGAACACCGATGGCGGCCGCACCGCAGAGTTCCGAGTCGGCGTTGACACCTTCTCCGAGACTGGCTCGGTCAGCACCCAGGCGAGTTTCCAGCCATCCATGGCCACCAGCATCGGCCTCTTCGAGGATCTCTCTGCCGGTGACCATACGGCGCGCCTGCAGCTGTGGGCCGCCAATCCCAACCAGGTCGACATCACCGAGGCGTCTATGGTCACCCTGCTCCTCAACACCGCCGCGCGCGAGGGCGGCGAGGACACCATCGACCTCTACCGCGCTGTCCTGCACACCTGGGATGGCAGGAGCATCCTCGACACCTGCCGCGCCCGCAGCATCGGCGAGGCCCGTGCCGCCTTCGAGTCGCGCCACATCGGCGCCCGTGTCGGCAGCATCACCCACATCAGGAACGCCCGCCGGCAGGGCTATGAGCTCTACCTCGGCGGCGTGCGCACCGCGGACGCACGGAATATCAAAGACACCTGCTGGGCACAGAACCCATCCCAGGCC
>JAGVUW010000205.1 GCA_019136035.1 Verrucomicrobiota bacterium
AGGTGGGGGAAGAACTCGCCGACCTCGTAGAGGTTGTGGGCATCGCTGCCGAAGGTCAGGGGCACGCCGGCCTCGATGCAGCGCCGGATCCACTCGGGGTCAGGCTCGTTGGTGTGGAGATTGATCTCGGCGGCGATGCCGCGTTCCTTGAGGAGGCGCAGGGTGGGCTCGTAGAGTCCGGCCGGAGTCGGCCGGCGGGCGCGTCGGAAGACCCGGAAGGGATGCGCGAGGGCGGCCATGGGGGGGCGCAGGAAGCGCTGCAGGACGCCGAGGAAGTCGTCGGCGAGGCGGGCCTCGTCGGTCTCGCCGCGCTGGAGGGTCTGCAGGCCGTGGACGGCGCCGATGCAGAAGGGCAGGGCGGCCATGGCGTCGGGCGGCACGATCCAGTCGCCGCGGTAATCGGCGTCAACTTCGATGCCCCAGGTCGAGGGCGCGATGCCGTGGCGGCGGAGGGCCTGGAGGTACTCATCCATGCGGTTCTCGGCGGGCAGGGCCTCGGCGAGGCCGCCCTGGAAGCAGGTATGGCCATAGCGTTTCCGGCCGAAGGCGAGATGTCCTGAGTGCTCGGTAAAGCGCAGTCCGGCGAGGTTGAAATCGCGTGCCAGTGCCTGCGCCAGGCCGATCTCCATGTTCTCCTGGCAGTAGGCCAGGTGGGTATGCACGTGGGTATCGACGAGGCCCAGCTCGGCCGGCATCGCCAGGGTCTGGCGCTCCAGGCGGACGCCGTGGGCGTCGATCTCGAGGATGAGGTAGGGGAAGGGCGCCTCGCAGAGTGCCGGCGCGGCGACGAGGTCGATGGCGCCGTGGCGGAGGGGGCCGAAGCCGGTGTGGTAGTGGCCGCTGATGGCGGCGCCGATGCCGGTCTCGGCCATGGCGTTGAGGATGGCCTCGGCGTTGAGGTAGTTGTAGGGGCAGGGGTGCGCTCCGGGGGGGAACAGCGGCACGTGCTGCAGGGTGACGACCTGGCCGCGCCAGCCATCGTTGCGGGCGGCGCGCAGGCGCTGGACATCGGCGTCGCGGCGGCTGGCGTTGTAGCGCGGCTCCTCGGGATCGACGAACGACAGCAGGCGTACCCCGGCGACGTCGAGCCACTCGGGCGGCCTGGGGAAGTGCCGGTAGAAGGCCTCCGGGTCGGCGTCGTGGTTGCCCGGGATGACCACCCAGGGCATGGTCAGGAGGTCGAGCGTCCGGCGCATCGTCTGGAACTGTGCCGGGGCCTCGGGGAGGGCGCCGTCGTTGACGATATCGCCGAGGATAACGGTCGCATCGGGTCGGATGAAGCGGTTGAGGCGGTGCACGGCCCGCAGGAGCAGGATGTCGGCGATGCCGGCACGGCGGATGCCGATGGCGGCGCTGCGGTCGTGGTGGAAATGCGTATCGCTGAGCACGGCCAGGCGCATGGGCACACTCTCCATGGCAATGGATAACTGGGCCAGACTATAGCGCCGGGTCGGGGTTGTGCCGGGCGCCCGGGCGCGCCTGACGCTGCCGGGCGGCGGTCCCGGGGCCGCGGGGCCGCGGCCGCCGCGCTCGGGACACGGACCGGCACGGACCGACACGGACCGGCACGTACGGGCACGGACGGGCACGGACGGGCCTTGCTGGGGCCCGAGACGCGGTGGAGGGTCGGGCCTCGAGCGTCGGGGATCGGGACACGGGCGGGCTTGGCGCGGGCTGTGCCCGCAACCCAAACGGTCGAGGGTCGAGTGTCGAGGGGGCTGGCGTCCGGCGTCGGGCCTCGGGCGTCCTCTGCGGCCGGTCCGGTGTGGGGGAGGCTCTGAGGGCGGGGCAGTGGGTACCTCGGTGCGGGCGGTTGGCAGGGCGAACCGGGCGGGCTATGCTGATTGGGCACGGCCGGGCGGCGTGCCGGTGCGTGCCGGGGCAGGGCGCCATGGATGCAGCGTGGGGGTTCGTTCGCGGCTTGAGCTGGGTTCGGCCGACGGGGCACTCTGTACCCTGGCGGGATGGCCTCTGCGCCCTTGGGCTGATGGCCTCGCTGGCCAGTCTTGGGGATGAGCCCACAGCGGTGCCCGCGGCTGCGCCGGGCGGTGGTGGCGCACCCGCGCCGGCCGGCCTGGCGACGCCGGGCGTGCGCACCTACAGCAATCCGTTCATCGATTGCCGCGGCGCGGCCGACCCGACGGTGCTGCTCTATGAGGGTCGCTACTACCTCTATCCGACCACCGACTGCAAGGGCTACGACGTCTTCGTCTCGGATGACCTGGTGCACTGGGAGCGCCGTCCGAAGTGCTACACCGACGCCCGTGGCGGCGTCTGGGCTCCGGACGTCTTTCATCACGCTCAGGGTGACGGCAAGGTGTATCTCTGCTACACCGCTGACGACCCGGCGGCACCAGCCACGGCGAAGCCCTTTGCGAAGCTGGTCGGGGTTGCGGTTGCCGACCATCCTCTGGGGCCCTTTGTGGATCGTGGTGTGCTGGTGCGCGGCGCCATCGACGGCCATTTCTTCCGTGATGACGACGGCTCGCTGTACCTCTACTACGTCCTGGTGCCGGGCTTCCGGATCACGGCTCAGCCGATGGGCGATCCGCTGACGCCGGCGGGCGAGCCGCGCGAGGTCCTCCGTCCGACTGCCGCGTGGGAGACGCGCGATGGCCACGTCACGGAGGGGCCCTGGATGCTGAAGCATCGCGGCGTGTACTACCTGATGTACTCCGGCAGTGGCGCCATGGGTGCCGACTACGCCATCGGCTACGCCACTGCCGCGTCACCGCTGGGGCCGTTCAGCCGTTACGAGGGCAACCCGATCGCGCAGCGCGGCAACGGCATCTTCGGGCCGGGCCATCACTGCACGGTCACCGGTCCGGATGGGGGGCTGTGGATGATCTACCACCAGAAGAACACCGCCAAGACCGACTGGGATCGCTTTCTGGCGATGGACCCGCTGTGGTTCGATGAGGACGGGGTCATCCACACCCGCCTCTCGCGCGGCACGGCCCAGCCGGCGCCGTGACGGCGGGCGTGCCGGCCGGCGGGCGGCATCGGCCGGCGGGTCAGTACGAGACCGACAGGCAGATCGAGCCGTACTGCTGGGCGCCGTCCTGAGTATGGAACTCCTTCGAGCGGACGACGTGGGAGTAGGTGAGGCGGTAGCGGCTCCAGCAGCACCCGGCGCCGAGTTCGCAGCCGCCGACCCAGGGCTGGCGGTCGACTGACGGGCTGTCGCGGAAGGTATTGCCATCGAGGAAGAGGTTATGGGCCACGGCGCTGCCCTCGGCGGTGGCGTAGAGGAAGAGGCTGAAGCTCCGTCCGGTGGCGATCGTGTCGGCGTCGGCCGGGGGGGTGGCGTAGCCCGCGGCGTGGATACGGCTTCCGTGGAAGTCCCGGGGGAGGTTCCAGCCGACCCGGCCGGTGACGCCGACGGTGGCGGCGGTGAGGACATTGCCGGCGTTGAGCTGCAGGTTCGAGAGGAGGTCGGCACCGCCGCCGTCGGCGTCGCCGATGGTGCCGAGGCGCTGACGGTAGTCGTAGGTGAGCATGAGGCCGGGCTCGGTGCCGAGCTGGTGGTCCCAGCCCTTGGCCTTGCGCAGGTGGCGTACGTCGTGGACGCCATTCTGGGCTTCCTCGCCGAGGGCTTCCGGTCCGACGATGCCGAGGGTCAGCTCGAGCATGTGCAGGCGGGTCTCGTTCTTGTGGTGCAGGGCGACGCTGCCGTAGAGCCATCCGGCGTAGGGCCGGTCCCTGGGGTCGGGGAGGTCACGGCGCGTCTCTTCGGGCGTGTAGATGCACTGTCCGAGGGCCAGGCCGAGGTTGTTGGTCCAGCCGTCGCGGCGCAGCCAGGGCAGGCGGTCGGTGGTGGCGTGGGCCCAGCCGGGGACGTCCTTGGCCTCCAG
>JAGVUW010000248.1 GCA_019136035.1 Verrucomicrobiota bacterium
CATCGCGCGCCCCGCCGCAACGCGGGCAGCGCCGCTCCGGCAGGCTGGCCAGGGCCGCCGCACAGTCGTCGCACACCGCCGCCGCGGCAGGCCGCGGACGGGACCGGCACAGCGGACAGAGCGGCGGCATTACCTCCGCCCAGGCCGTCCGCAGGCCGCCGCCAAGACGGCGGCACCAGGTGCTGAGAAAGGCCCTCACGGCAACCAGGCCTCCCGTGCCGGCGGCGCTCTGCCGCGGCGGGCCGGCTGCCCGGGCCGCGACGGCGTCGGCGCGGCGTCCGTCAGCCCTCGTCCTCGAGGCGCTGCTGCAGCTCGCGCACCCGCGCCTCGAGGTCCTTGAGGCTCTGTACCAGGCGCGGTATGCGCTTGATCATCATCTGTTCTCGGGCGTAGTCCTGTCGGTCCACCGCCGGCGAGCCGAACACGGCGCCCTTGGGGGGCACGTCCTTGGTCACGCCGGCCTGGGCCATGACCACGGCGCCGTCGCCGATGTGGATATGGCCGACCAGTCCGGCCTGGGCCGCCAGGATGACGCCCTGTCCGAGGTGGGTGCTGCCGGCGATGCCGGCCTGCGAGACGACGATGCAGTGCGGCCCGATGACGACATTGTGAGCCACCTGCACGAGGTTGTCGATCTTGGTGCCGCGCTGGATCCAGGTGCGCCCGAAGCGGGCCCGGTCCACCGCGGCCAGGGCGCCGATCTCGACGTCGTCGTCGATCTGCACGATGCCGACCTGCGGGATCTTCGTGTGGCCGGTCGGGCCGGAGTCGTAGCCGAAGCCGTCGGCGCCGATCACATGCGGATAGAGGAAGCAGTCGTCGCCCACCCGCGCCTCGTGGCCGACGTAGCAGCCGGCGCCGATGACAGTGCGCTCGCCGATCACGGCGCCGGCCTCGACCACGGCGCAGGGCCCGACGTGGGCGCTGGCCGCAACCGTTGCCGACGGCGACACCACGGCGCGCTCGTGAACACCCGCCGCGTAGGTCGGCGGCGGCGGCGCGAAGGCGGTGACGACCTTGGTGAAGGCCGCCGAGGGATCGGCACAGACCACCCAGGCACGACCGGCCGGCGGCGCCTCGGTGAAGCCCTCGGGAACCAGGACCACCGCCGCCTTCGACGGCAGCACCCGGTCGCGGTAGCGCGGGTTGCCCAGGAAGGACACCGCGCCCGATCCGGCGTCGTCGAGGCCGCCGACATCCGTCACGACCACATCACCCGGCCCGACGAGTCGGCCACCGACCCACTCCGCCACCCAGGCGCTGGTCCGCTGTTGCTGGCTCATAGGGTCACTCCGTTCCCTGGACGTGTCGACGAGGCGCACAGCGCGCCTCAGGGCGCCGCCGGTGCGGCGGGGGCCGGTGCGGCGGCCTCGGGGGCGGCCGGCGCCGTCTTCTCTGCCGCGTCGGCGGCCTTGCGCAGGGCCTCCAGCTCGGCGGTGGCCTGCTTGAGCTCTTCCTCGTGGCCCTTGTTCAGCTCGGCCAGGATCTCCGGCGTGATCTCTTCTTCCTTCGGGTAGACCAGGAGCACCGGCATGCGGTTCAGGCTGCGGCCATTGATGTCATAGACCAGCCGGTAGCCCTTGCCGACGCAGTAGGTGCGCACAAACTCGCCGAGGTCCTTGATGAGTTCCTCTTCGGTGACCTGCCGGGCGCGGTTCAGGTCGGCCATGCCCGAGCGTCGGAACTGCCCGAATTCCTCTTCCTTGGCGCGCAGGCGCTCGACGCGGAGGCGCAGCTTGGCGCGGGCGTCGTCGCGGGCTTCCTGGCTGAGGAGCTCGCTGCCGGCTTCCTCCTCGAGCTTACGGGCCTCGGAGACCATCGTCGTGAGCTCCTCGCGCAGAATCGCCAGACGCGCCTCGAAGTCCTTCTTCTTCTGCTCGAAGCCGGTGTTCGCCCGGACCGTCTTGTAGTAGCCCTCGAAGAGGGTCTCCATGTTCACATAGGCGGTGTCGCCGGCACGGGCGCTGCCGGCCCACAGACCGAGGCCGAGTGCCGCCACCAGCGTCGAGCGCATCACATGCTGCCAGGACATAGTCGTCTTCCTTGCTGTCGATCTCACGACCACACCGCCGCGCCCGGCCCGACCGGGCCGAACGCCATGGAGGCCGGCGCGCGTCCGGGCCGCCAGGGCCCGCCGAGCGCACCGGGAACATTACCCCTGCGACCCCGAAATCAAGACGGCCTTGATGCGGCGCACGCCGCGGCTGCTGGACTCTTCCTTCTGGATCTTGAAGCGCCCCAGCAGGCCGGTGCGCGACGCGTGCGGCCCGCCGCAGATCTCCTTGCTGAAGTCGCCGATGCTGTAGATCTTGACGCGTTCGCCGTAGCGGTCGGCGAAGAGCCCGATGGCGCCGCTCTCGGCCGCCTCGCTGGTGGCCATCTCGCGGCAGTCGATCGGCAGGTCGCGCCCGATCTGCTCGTTGACGATGCGCTCGACCTCGGCAAGCTGCTCCGGGGTCATGCGGTCGGCGTGCGTGAAGTCGAAGCGCAGGCGGTCGGCCGTGATGTTCGAGCCGGCCTGCTTGACATGCTCGCCCAGGACGCGGCGCAGGGCCTGGTGCAGGAGGTGCGTCGCGGTGTGCAGCGCGGCGGTGGTCTCGGACTGGTCGGCCAGGCCGCCCTTGAACTTCTGCTCGGCACCGGCCCGGCTCGCCTCCTGGTGCTTCGCGAAGGCCTCGGCAAAGCCGGCTTCGTCCACCGTGAAGCCGCGCTCGGCCGCCATCTCGACGGTCAGCTCGATCGGGAAGCCGTAGGTCTCGTAGAGGTAGAAGGCCTTGCGGCCGCTGATGACCTTGCGCTCGACATGGGCGGGGAAGCTGTCGACCAGCTTGCCGAACTCGCGGATGCCGCGCTCCAGGGTGCTGGCGAACTGCCGTTCCTCGGCCTCGAGGTCCTGCAGGATGCCGTCGCGGTGCTGGCCGAGCTCGGGATAGACGTCCTGATACTCGTCGATGACCACCCGGGCCAGACGGCCCGTGAAGGGCTCCGTCACACCCAGCTTGCGCGCCTCACGGATGGCCCGGCGGATCAGCCGGCGCAGGACGTACGCCTGGTCGACATTGCCGGGACGCACGCCGTCGGCCATCAGGAAGGTCACTGCCCGCAGATGCTCGGCCAGGATGCGGCCGCTGCGCTCGTTCTGCGGCTCGGCCAGGCCCGTGACCTCGCGAATCGCTGCAAACAGCCCGGCGAACAGCTCGGTCTCGTAGCAGCTCCGCTTGCCCTGCAGAATCGCGGTGACGCGCTCGACGCCCATGCCGGTGTCGACATTGCACTGCGCCAGCGGCACAAAGCGGCCGTCGGCCTGCTTGTTGTACTGCATGAAGACGTCGTTCCAGATCTCCACCCAGCGCTTGTCCGCGGGGTCGAAGACCGCCGGGGCCTCGCCCTCGCCGGTCCAGCAGAACATCTCCGTGTCCGGACCGCAGGGGCCGGTCTGGCCCGCCGGGCCCCACCAGTTGTCCTTCTTCGGCAACCGCGCAATCCGCGCCTCGGCCACGCCCAGGCTGCGCCAGAGGTCGAACGCCTCCTGGTCAAACGGCGCATCCTCGTCGCCGGCAAAGACACTCACCGCCAGGCGGCTCAAGGGCAGATTCAGCCACTCGGCGCCGGTCAGGAACTCGAAGCTCCAGGTGATCGCCTCGCGCTTGAAGTAGTCGCCCAGCGACCAGTTGCCCAGCATCTCGAAGAAGGTCAGATGAACCGGATCGCCCACCTCGTCGATGTCACCGGTGCGTACGCACTTCTGCACATCGACCAGACGCCGGCCGGCCGGGTGCTTCTCGCCCAGGAGAAACGGCACCAGGGGATGCATCCCGGCCGTCGTGAACAGCACCGTCGGGTCGTTCTCAGGCACCAGCGGCGCACTCCGGATCTCGGCATGACCCCGCGCCTGAAAGAAAGCAATGTACTTGCGTCGCAGTTCCTTGGCCGTCATACGCTCGTCCTTAGGCTCCCGGAAAACCGTGTCGTGAAACGCATACTGTACATGATCGACACCGCTTTGCGAAAAGCCCCGCGAAGGCGCGACGGGCGAACGACGGCGGGGCCGGCGCCCGCCCGTCTATCGGCTCTTGCGCCGCCGGTCGGCGCCGGCCCGCGGCGGAAGGGCCGCTTGACATCCGTTGCGGCGGGGTGTATCGTCAGTACATAGTGCAGCCATGCATAGGAGCCCGTGCTATGAGCGCCGATGCGCCGGATGCCGTTCCCAAGGACCTGGTGGCCGCCTCGTCCAAGCCGATCGTCCTGTCGATCCTGGCCAAGGGCGAGACCTACGGCTACGAGATCATTCAGAAGGTGCGCGTGCTCTCGCGCGAGCGCCTGCAGTGGACCGACGGCATGCTCTACCCGGTGCTGCATCGTCTCGAGCGTGCCGGCCTGGTGGATTCGCGCTGGGGGGAATCCGAATCGGGTCGCCGGCGGAAGTACTACCGCATCACGACGGCGGGCCGGGCGGTCCTGGCCCGCGAGCTCGAG